>DCIE01000051.1:0-38125 GCA_002315765.1 Ruminococcaceae bacterium UBA1734 | reverse complement strand
ATAGTTCCGGCGGTATGATTGGATATGCAAATAGCGATAGCACCGTAACAAACTGCATAAACTATAGATGCTTTTACTCTATCAATAATTATAGTGATATTAAAAGTATTGCCCTGCTTTCTCTTGCCGAAATCAAAAATTCATCCGATATTTTAGATAATTTGAATTCGGCAGAGGAATTATGGGAAGCCGATTCCCGCTTTAACAGCGGTTTACCAATGCTTAAAAATTCTTCTCCGCTTTTGCTTAATGAAGCTGTTTTGGAATTAAAGCCGAATGAAACCGCCAAGCTTAACGCCTTTTATAATAAGGTTCAAACCCATGACATTACATTTACTTCAAAGGATACATCGGTTGCAAGGGTATCAGATGACGGCACTGTAAAGGCGGTTAAAAACGGCGTTACAACTATTAGTGCCGTAATGGAAGACGGAACAAAAGCGAGTTGTTTAGTTTATGTCATCACATCCTCTTCTTCTATTAATATAGAGGAGTCTTCCGTTTCTCTGATAGCAGGTAGGTCCTACACTCTCGGAGTTGTACGGGGCAACAATTCAAACGATGCAATATGGTTTGAAAGCAGCGACGAAACGGTTGTATCGGTTGACCAAAAAGGAACAATATACGCTATAAAAAGCGGTACGGCAACCATAACCGCAACATCCCTTGTAAACGGAGTAAATGACACCTGCACCGTTATTGTAACCTCTCCCGTAACTAAAATCACACTGCCCGAAAGCGTTTCGGTTAATATAGGTTCTCCTTATACCGTAACTCCCACTGTTACACCGAGCTTATTTGACGGTGAGCTTAACTGGACAAGTTTTGATACAAATGTTGCAAAGGTAACGGCAAACGGTACCGTTATCGGAATAAGTCCCGGCACTACAAAAATATCGGTAACATCCGAAAACGGATGTTATGCCGAATGTGATGTAACGGTAAAACAACCGTCGCTTTATGTACTTTTAAGCAAAAAATCGGTTGAACTTGAGATGGGACTTTCCTATAAACTAAGCACTGCTCTTTACCCCGAAAACAGCACCGATACACTATCCTTCAGTTCGTCGTCAACGGGCGTTGCAACGGTATCAAATGACGGAATCATTACAGCGTTAAAGGCAGGTACGGCAACCATAACCGTAAAATCCTCATCGGGTGCTACCGACACCTGCACCGTAACCGTCAAAAATAAAACGGTATTCCCCGAAAGCGTAACACTTGATACCTACGAGGCAAATATTCAGGTAAACGAATTTAAGCAACTGACTTCAACCGTTTTGCCGTCAAATGTAACCGACAAAGCCGTTAAATGGTACAGTCTTGACGAAAAAATCGTTACCGTAAGCGATACCGGTGTTATTAAGGGAATAGGCAGCGGCACAACCACCGTTAAAGCAGTTTCCTCAAACGGTATTTTTGCGGAATGCTCTGTTACGGTTATTGATTATTTTGAAACACCTAAAATTGTTTTATCAAATGCTTCAAGTTTAGCAGGAAAAACCGTAACGCTGGACCTCGAAACAAAAAACAATTACGGATTTTCTTCATTGAGTATTGACATTACATACGATACAGATAATTTGGAGTTTGTATCCTGCGAAAACCTAATCGGCGGTTTCACTTTAACCACAGGAAAATCCCTTGTGTTTGAAGGTTCGGATAACTTCACCGGCAACGGCATTATCGCAAAATTAACCTTTAAGGTTAAAGATAACGCTCCGGAAAATCAATATGAAATAAATGCGGTATTAGATGCCGTTAACCAAAAAATGCAACCTGTTAATTTAGAATTTATCGGTGGCAAGATAACCGTAATCAAACTGCTTTACGGCGATACAAACGGCGATGGTACGATAAATGCATTGGACTTAACCGTTATGCAACAAGCATTGCTTACAAATTCCGAATACAACGAGGTTTTTGACACCAACGGTGATGGAATATTAAATCTTCTCGATTTGGTAAAACTAAAAAAACATCTTGCGGATAATACCATACCGCTTGGAAAACAAAATACTCCGTCGCAGGAAAACCAAATTGTTTCCGAAGTTGCAAATCTACCGAAGAATAAAATAGTTGCATAAAAAATTTCATTGTAAAAACATTTATATTTTTTCACCGATTTTATGATTTCAAAAAAACAGAGACTTTGACTTTCAAGCCTTAGTCTCTGTTAATTTTCAGGAACTTTTTTAACAGCCCGATTTTTATTTGACATAACAACTGCAATAAAGTATAATTCTTATTATGAAAATAGGAAATTACGAACTTAAAGGTTATGCCTCATTGGCTCCTATGGCAGGTGTTGCCGACCGAGCAATGAGAGAAATATGTATTGATTTCGGAGCATCTTATACCGTTGGTGAGCTTATAAGTGCAAAAGGATTGTCTTTAGGCGATAAAAAGTCTCTTGAATATCTTTTTAACCCTTTAGGCAATGTTCCAAGCGGTATTCAACTTTTCGGATGCGACCCAATAGTTATTGCCGAAGCCGTAGAGATTGTAGGCAAAGTAAACCCCGATTTTATTGACATTAATATGGGTTGCCCTGCTCCTAAGGTTGCCGGAAACGGTGGCGGCAGTTCTCTTATGGGAGATATTCCATTGGCATCTAAAATAGTTAAAGAAGCGGTTAAGGTGTCAAAAGTACCCATTACGGTTAAAATGCGAATAGGTCTTGATGAGGATAGCTTAAACGCACCCGAACTTGCCAAAGCCTGTGAGTATTCCGGAGCTTCCGCAATTACGGTTCACGGTAGAACGAAAAAACAAATGTATGCACCGCCCGTTAATTTTGAGGAAATTGCTAAAGTAAAGAAGGCAGTTTCAATCCCCGTAATAGGAAACGGAGATATTACCGACGGAAAATCAGCAAAAGAAATGTATGAAAAAACAAACTGTGATTTTGTTATGATTGGCAGAGCCGCCTGTGGAAATCCTTTTGTTTTTGAAGAAATTAACTCTTATTTCAACAAAAAAGAATACATCGCCCCGTCATTAGAAGAAAAATTCGAAGTTTTAATTAAACAAATTTCTTTAATGGAAAAATACAAAAACAAGCGTGTATCTATGTTGGAAGCAAGAAAGCATACAGCTTGGTACTTAACAGGTATCAGAGGCGCCGCATCCCTTCGCAGAGATTGCGGAAACATTAATTCTATTGATGATGTAAAGCGAATATGCGAAAAAGCACTTGAATACAATAAAAATTTGTGATAAAATTAATTAGTTAATAATTTGAGAGGAAGTTATTTATGTCCGGACATTCAAAATGGAATAATATTAAACGCAAAAAAGAAAAAACCGATGCTGCAAAAGCAAAGATTTTTACAAAAATAGGCAGAGAAATTTCTGTTATTGTTAAGCAGGGAGGCCCTAACCCACAGGAAAACAGCCGACTTAAGGACGCTATTGCAAAAGCCAAGGCCGCAAATGTTCCTAATGACAACATTGAAAGAATTATCAAAAAGGCTGCCGGTGAAAGCGGTGGTGCAGAATACGAGGAGTTGGTTTACGAAGGCTACGGACCAAGCGGTATTGCCGTTTTAGTCGAAACCTTAACCGATAACAGAAACCGTACTGCCGGTGATATTCGCCATTATTTCGATAAGTGCGGCGGTAATTTAGGTCAATCCGGCTCGGTTGCCTTTATGTTTGACCGCAAGGGTGTTATAGTAATTGAAGCCGAGGGCCATAATGAAGACGAAATTATGGATGCAGCACTTGAATGCGGTGCAGAGGATTTCACCTTTGACGGTGATGTTTTTGAAATTTCCACAGCCCCTAATGATTTAGGTTCTGTTCGTGATGCTTTGGAAGAAAAGGGATATTCTTTCCTTTCTGCCGAAGTTCAATATGTGCCTCAAACAATGTCAACCATAGACGACCCTGAGGCTCAGGCGAAGATGGAAAAGCTTATTGATATGCTTGAAGAAAACGATGATGTTCAGGATATTTGGCATAATTGGGAAATGCCTGACGAGGAATAATACTTTTATCGGTGAATTACTATGAAGTATAATTTTTTAAGATTTCCGGGTGGCAAATACAAAGCCGTTACATTCAGTTACGATGACGGAACCGAATATGATATTCACCTATCCGAAATAATGAACAAATACGGAATTAAGGGAACTTTTAATATCTGCAGTTATTATTTGGGCGACAACAATAAAAATACCAATCTTTCGCCCAAAGACTTAAAAGAGTATATTTTGGAAAAAGGTCATGAGGTTGCAATACACGGCGACCACCATAGAGCGCCAGGATTAGTTTCGCCTTGTATGGCTATACAGGATATACTTGACTGCCGTAGAATACTTGAAAAAAACTTAGGTATCATTATTAAAGGTATGGCATATCCCGATTCGGGCATTCGCCGTATAAAAAACGGAAACGACAGTGTGGCAATCAAAAACTATCTAAAGGATTTGGGTATAGTTTATTCAAGAACTTTGGGTTATGACAACGATGATTTTGAAATGCCGGTTGATTTTCTTGAATGGAAGCCCACTGCTCACCACGAAAATCCCGAAATTTTTAAGTTTATTGATAAATTTAACGGTCTTGATGTAACAAATATGTACAGCGGAAGCCGTCAGCCTAAGCTCTTCTATTTATGGGGACACTCTAACGAGTTTGAAAAGAATAACAACTGGGATTTATTTGAAACCATTTGCAGTAAATTAAGCGGACAGTCCGACACTTGGTATGCCACTAATATGGAAATATACACCTATGTCAACGGATATAATAATTTAATTTACAGCACCGATGAAAAAACCGTATATAATCCTAATTTGTTTGACATTTGGTTTGAGGTTGACAAAAATCTTTTTTGTGTAAAATCGGGAGAAACTATACGACTTGAAATAAAAAACGAGTTATAAAAAACGGGTGCAACCAAATCGGTTGCACCTTATCTTAAATAAAAATATTATAATATTCTCTGCTACTTGCTATTGAAATATAGTCTCCGCCCGAAACGATAATATGGTCAACAAGTCTTATTCCGAGTTTTTTCAGCGTATCAACAAGCCTTGCAGTGGCATCAATATCAGATTTGCTTGGCAAAGCAAAACTATTGGGATGATTATGCGCCAATATGACACTATTGGTATTCTCATTTAAAATATCTTTGACAATGGCTCTTGTAGATACTGCAACTTCTCCGAAATCTCCATCACCCACAAATTTAAAGTTCTTTATTCTTCCCATTGCATCTAAAAACAATACACCGAGTTTTTCGTTTTGGAGGCCGTAATATTTTTTGAGTAAGTACTCTCCGTAGTTTTCCGGGGTAATGCCTTTTACCAACTCATTTAACTCATTTATCTCGCATCTTCTTGCAAGGGGTATAATCATTTTAAGCAAAATCACATTATTTTCGGTCAAACCTTTAAACTTTACAAGTTCATCAACCGGTGCGGCAAAAACTCCGTTTAAATTCTTATATCTTTCCAACAATTCGTGTGCTAAAGGGTTTGTATCCTGCTGCTTAATACAAAAGAAAAGCAACAATTCAAGCCATTTATGTTCGGGAGTTTTATCGTTAAAATTTCCGGATAAAAATTCCGATTTTACTCTTTGTCTATGACCGCTGTGAATACTATCACTCATTTTTCTCCCTCCAAATACCATCACATAAATATTATACATAATTTAGGATAAAAATCAACAAAAAGGATATAATCTATGAAAAGTTTTACCATTACAAAAAACGATGCCGGACAACGGGTTGACAAATTCATAACAAAAGTTTGTCCCACTATGCCGAAATCTTTATTATACAAGTTTATCAGGACAAAGCACATCAAGCTTAATCGGAAAAAGCCCGAGATTTCCACAAAATTAGTAGAGAATGATGTGCTCGAAATGTATATAAACGATGAGTTTTTTGTGGAAAAAATACCGAAATATGATTTTTTATCCTCCCCTGCCTTGCTTGATATTGTATATGAAGACGAAAACATTATACTTGCCGATAAGAAGCAAGGTCTTCTTGTTCATCCCGATAAGGGCGAATACAGAGATACATTAATAGGAAGAATACAACATTACCTTTACGACAAAGGCGAATACAATCCAAAATCCGAAAGCAGTTTTAAACCTGCACTCGCCAATAGAATAGACAGAAATACAGGGGGAATTGTTATTGCCTGTAAAAATGCCGAAGCATTAAGAATAATGTGCCAAAAAATAAAAGACCGTGAGATTGACAAAAGATATCTTTGTATTGTACACGGTAAGCCTAAAGAAAGCACCGCTGTTCTTGAAGGTTATCTTGAAAAAAATTCCGAAAAAAACAAGGTGTATCTCAGCAAAAATAAAAGCGATAACAACCGCACCATCAAAACAAAATACAAAACTCTATCTTCAAATAACGGTATGTCATTACTGGAAATAGAGTTAATAACCGGCAGAACACATCAAATAAGAGCACATATGGCATCCATAGGTCATCCGCTATACGGAGACGGAAAATACGGAAAACTTGCCGAAGATAAAAAAATCGGATTTGATAAACAAGCATTATATTCATATAAACTCAGTTTTTACTTCAGCACCGATGCCGGTATTTTGAATTATTTAAACGGCAAAACCTTCACGGTTGACAATGTATGGTTTAAAGATAAATATTTTCCAAATTGTAAAATATTACTACAGCAAAACCCTTGACAAACCGACATTATTATGTTAATATTTATTAAAGTTTTAGGTTATTTTGTAGTTTTTGAATTTTCATTGCTTTTTTATTTTTTAAAATAACGATAATACTTTGGAATTTCTTTCACTAAACCTGCGACTTTACTAATCCGGTAAAGTCGCTTTTTATTTTCTGTTTTATCTGGCGTTTTGCCATTTAAAAAATCATATTTAAGAAAGAGGTCTTTGAGATGAAAAAGATGACAAAAGTTTTAAGCCTTATCATGGTTGTTGCCTTGATATGTGCGTGTTTTGTTGGATGCGGCGCTAAAAACGGTAATACCGCAAACAACAAAGAGTTCGTAATCGGTCTTTCAGGTCCGCTAACCGGTCCTGCCGCTATTTACGGACAAGGTGTTCAAAACGGTGCCCAACTTGCTGTTGATGAAATTAATGCAGCCGGCGGTTTAAACGGTATTAACTTTAAACTCGAAGCTACTGATGATATGCATGACGCAACTAAGGTTTCAACCAACTATTCTTCTTTGATGGAAAAAGGTATGCAGGTATCTCTCGGTTGCGTAACCTCTGCTCCTTGTGAAGAATGGAAAAATCTTTCTCATGAAGATAATGTTTTCTTCCTTACTCCGTCTGCTACTAACGATGAGGTTCCGAAGTATGATAACGGTTTCCAAATGTGTTTTGCCGATGGTAACCAGGGTAAATATGTTGCTAAGTATGTTAACGACAACTTCAAGGGACAAACAATCGGTATATTCTACAAGTCGGATGATAACTACTCCGCAGGTATTTACAAGCAGTTTAAGGAAAATCTTTCAAGCGAAGTAAAACTAATTGAAACCGTATTTACCGATGCCGGTGCAACAAGCTTTGACTCGCAGATTAACGAACTTAAGGATTGCAAGTTTATCTTTATGCCTATCTATTACACCCCTGCTTCATTATTTATGAAACAAGCAAAGGGAATAATTGCCAACGATGCTGTTTATTACGGTTGCGACGGTTTTGACGGTATTGATGCAATCGAAGGTTTCGACCTTAACACAATTCCACAGCAGGTTTCAATGCTTTCACACTTTAACTCAAAAGCAACTGAAGGCAAGGCTGCTGAATTTATTAAGAATTATACAGCAAAGTACGGTGCCGAAACACTAAATCAGTTTGGTGCTTCTGCTTACGACTGCGTATATGCTATCTTCCAAGCAATGAAGGAAGCTGATATTAAGGATGTTACAATTTCCGCTTCTGACCTTTGTGATATTTTGAAGAAATCATTTGCTGACGGATTTAAGTTTAAAGACGGTATCACCGGTGCAGGAAATGATATTTCTTGGGATGCAAACGGATATGTAAATAAGGATGCCATTAAGTATGTTGTTAAGGATTATACAAAATAATCCATTTCCCTGTTCCTAATATTTCTTATATATTTAGCTTGCCGAATTTTCGGCAAGCTAAAATATGTTTTTATATATAACTTTAAGTAAGGTGTTAGCGTGAAAAATCACGCCAAAATTATAAGGACGCCTGTTTTTCGTCTCTTTGTAGGCAACCGAAACAGATGCGGTATAAAATCCCCTTTTCGGTGATTTTTATTGCATTTTGCGTCTTGGAAAGAAATGGTCATTTTTATGGAAATTATTACAACTTTGATAAACGGGTTGAGTATCGGCGGTATATACGCCATGATTGCCCTTGGCTATACAATGGTTTACGGTATTGCAAAAATGCTTAACTTTGCCCACGGCGATATTATTATGGTGGGTGGCTATACGATTTATGTATTTATGCTTGTTAACGGAAACCCCTTTATTGCCATTGCACTTGCAATTTTGGTTTGTGTGGTTTTAGGTGTAGTAATCGAAAAGGTTGCATATAAGCCTCTGCGTGGTGCTTCTCCCTTAGCTGTTCTCATTACCGCTATCGGTGTCAGCTATTTACTTCAAAGTTTAGCTCAAATAATTTTCGGTTCAGCACCAAAAATGGTTACCGTTGCCGAACTCGGTTCCTTAAAGCTCGGCGATTTAAAAATTCAATTGTCAACTCTCGTAACACTTATATCCGCAATAATCGTTATGATTGCCTTAACCTTGTTTGTAAAATACACAAAAATGGGTAGAGCAATGCTTGCCACAAGTGAGGACAAGTCAGCCACCCAACTTATGGGTATTAGTGTAAACTTGGTTATAACCGTTACATTTGCTATCGGTTCTGCACTTGCTGCACTTGCCGGTCTCTTCTATTTGCTAAAGGCCCCCAGCATTTCAAACACATTCGGTTCAATGCCCGGTATTAAAGCTTTCACCGCTGCTGTTATCGGTGGTATCGGTTCCATTCCCGGAGCAATGCTCGGTGGATTTTTATTAGGAATTGTTGAGTGTATTTCTTACAACATTCCCTCAATTGCTTCATACACAGATGCAATTGAATTCCTCATACTTATTGTTATTCTTCTTGTTAGACCAACAGGAATTTTAGGTAAGAGAAGGAGAGAGAAAGTATGATTAAAATAAAAAATTCACTAATGAAAAATTATTTATCTACACTTATTATTCTTGCAATCGGCATCGTTATGTCTGTACTTTCGGTGTCAATCGGACTTGAAACATCAACACTTTATTTACTTGAAAAAATAATAATTGCCGTTATTTTGGCAGTATCTCTTAACTTAGTGGTCGGTTTTCTCGGAGAGCTGTCTTTAGGTCATGCCGGTTTTATGTGCGTTGGTGCATATCTGGGCGGAAAACTCGCCTCGGTTATTGAACCTGCAGTTGGAAATAACCCAATTAATCTTATACTTTCTATGCTTTTAGGCGGTGTCTTTGCCGCTGTATTCGGTTTGATTATCGGATTACCTGCCCTTCGTTTAAAGGGCGACTATCTTGCCATTGTAACCCTTGGATTTGGTGAAATAGTTAAATCCATTTTCCAGAATACAAGTAACGAATCCTTTGGCGGTCCATTAGGTCTTGATACCCCACGATTTGATAAAAACACATTGTTTATCTATGCTTTTATCGTTCTTGTTTTAACACTTTTGGTTATTATTAATTTAATGAACTCAAAACATGGCCGTGCAATCACTTCAATTCGTGATAATGAAATTGCCGCCCGTGCAACCGGAATTAATGTAACGAAATACAAGCTTTTAACATTTGTTGTTTCTTCATTTTTTGCCGGTGTTGCAGGAGTTCTTTACAGCTTTTCGAACTATAAAGTTCAAAGCTCAAAATTTGGATACAACTATTCCATTGAAATACTTGTAATGGTAGTACTGGGTGGAATAGGTTCAATTAACGGTTCTATTATTGCCGCAACTTTGATAACATATATTAACACAAAATTTGCAACGATTTTGACCGGAAACCTTGCCGTACTTCAAAACCTATTATATGCCATCATTCTTATTTTGATTGTTATTTACGGCAACTCCCCTGCCCTCGTTGGATTTAAGCAAAAATATAATTTGAAAAAACTTATATCTAAATTCCAAAAATCCGCCGACCCGTCTATTATTAAACAGGACAAGGCAAATTGGGATAATATTCCGACGAAGATACCGATGGACGAAATGCTGTCCGTTGATTTTTCCGGCGATAATCAACAGTCGGTCTTGGGAAATAAAGATAACGGAGGTAAAGAATAATGGGAAATTATGTTCTTAAAACAGAAAATCTCGGTATTACCTTCGGTGGACTGAAAGCCGCATCAAATGTTAATATCAATATAAATAAAAACCAAATTTACGGTTTAGTAGGTCCGAACGGTGCCGGTAAAACAACTATTTTTAATCTTCTTACCGGTGTGTACCAGCCCACTGAAGGAACTTTCTATCTTAACGGAGAAGAACTAAAGGGCAAAACACAGGAAACAATTAACCATAAAGGTATAGCCCGTACATTCCAAAACATTCGTCTGTTTAACAATATGAGTGTTATAAGAAATGTATTAGTCGGTCTTTCAAATCAACCGGAATTTAAGTGCGGTTTTTTCACCTCTGTTCTTCGTTTGCCGAAGCATTATAAGGTTGAAAAAGCCATGCGGGAAAAGGCAAAGGATATATTGAAAATTTTTGATTTATACGAGGAAAGAAATAATCTTTCCTGTAATTTGCCTTACGGTAAGCAAAGAAAACTTGAAATCGCCCGTGCTTTGGCAACCAATCCGAAATTACTTTTACTTGATGAACCTGCTGCCGGTATGAATCCTAACGAAACTGCCGATTTGATGGACACAATTAGGTTAATAAGAGATAAATTTGATATTACCGTATTATTAATTGAACATGATATGAAATTTGTATCCGGTCTTTGTGATGAAATCACCGTTCTTAACTTCGGTACTGTTTTAGCACAAGGCGATACAAAAATTGCCCTTAATAACCCTGAAGTAATTAAGGCGTATATCGGAGGTTAAATTTTGAAAGATTAATCTTCCGAAATTTAAAAATTATTATGCGCCGTTTTTCTCGCCTCTTACGAGGCAACCGAAAACTGAGGCATATTATGACCATTCCTTTCGTTGGTCGTTTATGCCCCAAAGCGTAGCTGAAAGGAATGGTCATAAAATGGCATTATTAGAAGTTAAAAATCTCGAAGTTTATTACGGTGTAATATGCGCTTTAAAAGGCATCAGTTTCAGCGTTAACGAGGGTGAAATAGTTACTTTAATCGGTGCTAACGGTGCCGGTAAAACCACAACTATGCAAAGTGTTGTGGGTTTACTTCCCAAAAAGGCAGGTACTGTTTCTTTTAATGACAACGACATAACAAAAACCCCCTGTCATAAAATAGTTAAACTCGGTATGACGCAGGTTCCCGAAGGTAGACATATTTTCCAAGAACTTACTGTATATGAAAATCTGCTTTTGGGCGGACATTTGTCTAAAGACCAAGCGAAAATCAAGCAGGATATCCAGTCGGTATATCAGCGTTTTCCGAGACTTGCTGAACGAAAAAATCAAATCGCCGGTACTTTATCCGGAGGCGAACAACAAATGCTTGCTATTGGCAGAGCATTAATGTGTCATCCTAAACTACTTATGCTTGACGAACCTTCAATGGGTCTTTCTCCCCTACTTGTTGACGAAGTTTTTGATATTATTAAAACCATCAATAAGGAAGGTACGACCATCCTTTTGGTTGAACAAAACGCCGGTAAATCCCTTGCAATTTCCGATAGAGCTTATGTTCTTGAAAACGGTGCCATTTCACTGTCCGGAACCGGCAAAGAGTTGCTCGAAAGCGACAGCATTAAAAAAGCATATTTAGGCGGCTAACATTTAAGAGAGTCCTTTTCGGGCTCTCTTTTTTATAGCAAAACATCAAGAAGCATCATTATGCAAAATCCAATAACTGTAAATACCGCAAAGAAATTTTTATTATCTTTGCAACTTGGAATTAATTCCGATACAACAACAAAAATCATACAACCTGCCGCAAAAGACAGACAGTATGGAAGAATTACTTTAACATACACCACCAATAAGGCTCCGATTATTCCGAAAATAGGCTCAACCAATGCTGAAGCTTGACCTATTACAAAACTTTTTATCTTTGAATAACCGTACCCTCTAAGCGGTATGGAAATGGCTGCACCTTCGGGAAAGTTTTGTATTGCAATACCTATGGCAATAATTACCGCCGATATTATTTCGTCCATACAATTCATTTTTTTAATGGCTCCGAAAGCAACGCCGACTGCCAAACCCTCCGGAATGTTATGAATGGTAATTGAATAAACAAGCATAAACAGTTCCTTTTGTTTTGCAAATCTTTTAAGATAACCGCTTTTAAATCTTTTACTCATAAATTCTATTGTTTTTTCCGACATTACCATAAACAAAGAGCCAAACACAAAAAATAAAGCCACTGATATTACGGCAAAAGTATTTCCCTGAGTAATTTCAAGTGCCGGTTGTATAAGCGACCAAAAAGATGCCGCCAACATAATTCCCGAAGCAAACCCCAACATTATGTTATAAAATTTATCACAAACATTATTAAATAAAACAACTGTACCGGCACCCAATGCCGTGAAGGCCCATGTAATTGCAGTAGCAACCGAGGCGAATATTACTTGCTTTGACATAAAAAATCCCCCTGTAACAATTATATTACAGAGGGAATTTTTTGTTAAAATTATTGAATATTAATTTTCGGTAGTCTCCGCTTTACTCACAGTATTTGAAGTTTCGGATTTTGAGACAGCGGACGCATCCGGAGTTTTTATTTCACTTTGAGTAGGCGTTATGGGTGCTGAATTATCGGTGTTATCCAAAGTTGATTCCGTATCTTCGGTTGCGGATTGAGTTTCGTGATTTGTGCCTGACGAAACTTCCGATACATCAGCCGAAGGAGACAAACTTGTGGTAACCGATGAGTTTTTATTTGTTTTTGAAGATGTTGTATTTTCCTTTTTCGATGATGTTGCGGAACTTACCGAAGATGATGTTAAACCGGAATAATATTCCTTGTGATTTCCATCGCAAACCTCATTATTTACTCCGCTTATGAAATAACTATCGCCACAATAATAGCATTTATCACCTTTAAGTTTTCCGGTGTATTTACAACATTGCTGCGGTTCAATTTCGGTCAGGCTTTCAAACTCTTTATACTCTAAATCCTTATGGACTTCGGTCATTACGGCTTTCCACACATTAGCGGCACCGGCTTGATTATAAACCGTTCCGTTGTTATCAAATCCATACCAAACAGAACCTACATAATACGGTGTTCCGGCAACCATCCAAAGGTCGTTTGATTCGCTGGAGGTACCGGTTTTTGCATAAACCTTCATTTTATTATAACCGCTGATACCTCTACCGGTTCCCTGATAACCGTAAACTACACCTTGAAGCAGCTTGTTCATTAGTGTTGCAGTATCGGGCTTGATAACCTGTGTACCAACAGAATCGGAATTAAACTCTATTTCTCCGTTTGCCTTTTCAACCTTAAAATAGGTTTTTGGCTCAAAATATTTGCCGCCGTTACCGAAGATTGCATAAGCAGCTGCCGACTCCATAGTTGTAACACCGTAGGAACAACCGCCAAGTGCCAAAGAAGAAAGGTTTTTATCCGACTCCACAAGGTGATTAAGATGCAATTTTTCGGTAAGGAATTTGTATGAAACATCAACACCTAAGCTTTTGACAATATGACAAGGTATTGTATTTGCCGACCTTTCAATCGCTTTTGAAATTTCCATATTGCCGGAATAATATCCGTACCACTCTTTCGGACCCGGTTTGCCGTCAGGATAATAACTTTCAAGCGGTTCATCCTTAATGACCGAGGAATAATAAATCTTTCCCGTATCAAGCGCCGGAGTATATGCTCCGAGAGGTTTCATAGTAGAACCGGGTTGTCTCGGTGCGGAGGTTGCCCTGTTAAAGCTTCGGTTTACCTTCTTTTCACCTACACCGCCTACAATACCTACAATATGTCCCTGATAATCCATAATTGTCATAGAAGATTGTATATTTTCTCCGTTTTTCTTTTGGGAAAAGTATCTATTTGTGTTTTCATATACCTCTTCCATTGTGTTTTGAATTTTAGGATTAATACTTGCATAAATCTTATAACCACGGTTATATACCATAGCCGATGCCGTTTCATTTGAGCAATCGTATTTTTCCTTAATGTCGCTAATCAAATCATCAATCAGGGCATCAATAAAGTAACTGTTTACTTCCTTTTCAAAATTACCCTTTTGACTGTTATCAATTACGGTTTTTTCTTTACACGCATCCAAATACTCGTCATAGGTTATCATTTTTTGTTCATACATTGAATCCAAAACAAGTTGTTTTCTCTTTTCGTTTCCTTCTGCATGATTAATAGGCTCAAGGGCCGAAGGATTTTTGGTTATTGCGGCGATAACAGCACATTCCGAAAGGGAAAGTTCACTCACATCTTTGTTAAAATAGTAATTGGCGGCTACCTGCACACCGCATATTCCGTTTCCGAGAGAAATAGTATTAAGATATGCCTCCAAAATCGTTTGTTTACTTATCATTTTTTCAATGGTAAGTGCACGAATAATCTCCCTGAATTTTCGGCCGGCATCTTGGCTGTTATCTTCGGTTACATTTTTGATTAACTGCTGTGTAAGTGTGGAACCACCCTGATTTCCCGACAAAATATTTACATTCGGCAACCAGTTAATAAATGCCGCACCGGTTCTTTTCCAGTCAACACCCGAATGTTTAAAAAATCTTTGGTCCTCTATGGCAATAAAAGCATTGGATAAATTTTCGGGAATTTTATCAATTCCTATCCAAATTCTGTTCTCGTTACCGTGCAAACGCTGATATTCTTCCCATACTCCCTGTTCATTTTGAACATAAACTATGGATGTCATATTCATTTCAAGGTTACTGATTGTATCAACTATATCATTACAAGAAAAAAAGTCCAACTTTAAAGTGTCGTTTTTTGATTTAGATATTGCAAAAAACATTGTAAATGACGATAATATTATTAATGCAACTAAAATAAGACTTGTTTTCTTAAACAACTTATCCACAAAAAACACCTCTTTAATTTAGTATTATATCATTTATTATCACAAATTTCAATCAAATTAATTAAAGTTCATAAATTGGTAACAAAAGGATAGTATAATAGTAATAATTGTATTAAAAGGAGATTTCTATGCTTAAACTTAACGATATTCACAAAGGGTACAAAATCGGTGATACCGAAATACACGCTTTAAGAGGAATAAGCGTGGAGTTCAGAAAAAGCGAATTTGTATCAATTTTAGGACCTTCGGGATGTGGAAAAACCACACTGCTGAATGTTATCGGAGGTCTTGACAGATACGATGAAGGCGATTTGATAATTAAGAACAAGTCCACAAAGGAGTATAAGGACTCGGATTGGGATTCATACCGTAATCATTCCATCGGCTTTGTTTTTCAAAGTTATAACTTAATTCCTCATCAAACTGTTTTGCAAAATGTTGAACTTGCTCTTACCATTTCCGGTGTATCTCCCGCAAAACGAAAGGAAATGGCAAAAAACGCCTTGGAAAGAGTCGGACTTTCCGACCAATTAAATAAAAAGCCAAACCAAATGTCAGGCGGACAAATGCAAAGAGTTGCCATTGCAAGAGCACTTGTAAACAACCCGGAAATACTGTTAGCGGATGAACCCACCGGTGCATTAGACAGCGAGACTTCGGTTCAAATTATGGAATTGCTGAAAGAAATTTCAAAAGACCGCCTTGTTATTATGGTAACCCATAATCCCGACCTTGCTAATGAATATTCCACAAGAATAGTAAAGCTGTTTGACGGCCGTATAACCGATGATTCAAACCCATATTCCTCGGAAGAATTATGCGAACCTGTTTCGGAGAAAACCAAGGCAACCTCAATGTCTTTCGGCACTGCCCTTTCTTTATCCCTTAAAAACCTCTTTACAAAAAAAGCTCGTACCATTCTTACATCATTTGCAGGTTCTATCGGTATTATCGGCATTGCGCTTATATTATCTCTTTCAAGCGGTGTAAATGCGTATATTAACCGTGTCGAAGAAGAAACTTTGTCAAGTTATCCATTAATGATTGAAGAAAGCAGTACCGATGTTTCCGAGCTTATCACTACCCTTATGGACCAAAACGATAAATCGGGAAAACATAATAAAGACAAGATTTATTCCAACGATATTATGACTCAAATGATGTCGTCTATGATTAACGGTTCTTCTAAAAACGATTTAGAGGGTTTTAAAAAGTATATTGCAAATAACAAAAGCGAACTTGAAAAATATACCACCGATATTCAATATCAGTATAAAACTCAAATGAATATCTATACTAAAGACGGATACAAGGTAAATCCATCGCAGGTATTTGAAAAAATGGGATTTAATAAACAAGAATCCGCAAATTCATATATGGGCCAATCATCGGCATTTAACAATACCGAAATATGGAACCAACTTTTGGATAATGAAGAATTGCTTAACAAGCAATACGAGGTAATTAAAGGCAAAATGCCGACAAACTACAATGAAGTGGTAGTTATTGTTGACAAGAACAACGAAATCAGCGATTACACATTATATACCTTAGGTTTAAAGGATGCGGAAGAGCTTGAACAAATACTGAAAGATGCCGTTGACGGCAAAAAAGCCCCCACACCGAAACAAACAACCTATACCTATGACGAAATACTCAATCTTTCTTTCCGTTTATTATTAAACAGCGATTTATATGCAAAAAATGATAAAGGTTTATACGAAGACAAAAGCGAAGACGAATTATACATTCTGAACAAGCTTAAAACCGCCACCGAAGTGAAGGTTGTAGGTATCCTAAGACCGAAAGACGAAAACGGTATAAGTATGTCCACATCAGGAGGTACCGTAGGATATTTAAGTTCACTTATGACAAATTTGATTAAAGATGTTAACGACAGTGATGTTGTGAAACTGCAAAAAGAAAAATCCGATACCGATATTTTCACGGGTATGAAATTTAAAACCGACGACAAGTTTACAATGGATGATTTAAACGCATATATCAAAACTCTTGACGATACATCAAAAGCCCAGATGAACGGATATATAAACGGTATGAAAGCCCAAGGAATGAGTGATGACGCAATAGTCTCTAAATTTTCTTCTTATTTAAAGACAAATATAAGCACATCCACATTGGAAGAAAACTTGGAACTATTAGGTGCCTCAGATATAAATATTCCGTCTTCAATCCTTATTTATCCAAAGGATTTTGAATCAAAGGATGAAATCTCGGCAATTATTGATGACTATAACAAAGGCAAGGACGAAAATCAAAAAATAAAATATACCGACTATGTTGGACTCTTAATGTCTTCAGTTACCACAATTATTAATGCAATAACATATATTTTGATTGCGTTTGTTAGCATATCACTTGTGGTTTCTTCCATTATGATAGGAATTATAACCTATATTTCGGTACTTGAACGAACAAAAGAAATCGGAATTTTACGAGCAATGGGTGCATCCAAAAGGGATGTTTCCAATGTGTTTAATGCCGAAACATTAATTGTCGGATTTACTGCCGGTGTTTTCGGAATTGGTATAACACTCCTTTTACTGATTCCCATTAATGCTATTATTGCGGCAATAACCGATATTTCGGGACTGGCGGTATTGCCTGTACAGGGAGGAATACTATTAATTATTATCAGTATGGTGCTGACCTTGATTGCAGGTTTAATTCCTTCAAGATTGGCCGCAAAGAAAGACCCTGTTATTTCGCTTAGAACCGAATAATTTAACAAAATTCACAAGGAACGGATTAATTTTTATCCGTTCCTTGTTCTTATGTTAGAATATGCATTTTTTTGCATACTTATTTGCCTTTTTTGTTGCAAAAAGAACTTAAATGTGATAAAATCATAGCAATTGATTATTCGGAATAGAGGTTTTACTATGGAAAAAAAACAAGCAAGAGGCGGGTTTTCAAGCTCCTTGGGATTTATTCTTGCAGCTGCCGGCTCGGCTATCGGTTTAGGCAATTTATGGAGGTTTCCCTATCTTGCCGCAAAGGATGGCGGAGGACTATTTGTTTTTATTTATATAATTTTTGCTTTAACATTCGGATTTGCTTTGATGACAACAGAAATTGCCATCGGCAGAAAAACCGGTTTAAGTCCTTACCAAGCATACGGAAAAATTAACAAGAAATTTGGTTTTTTAGGTGTTATCGCCACTGTTGTTCCTATAATTATTTTCCCTTACTACTGCGTTATCGGCGGCTGGGTAACAAAGTACGCCTTTACCTATGTAAGCGGTGGTGCTTCAACCATTAAGTCGACAGGCTTTAACGAATTTTTCGGTGGATTTATAACCGCAAATGTTTCGCCGATTATTTGGTTTATTGTATTTATGCTTCTTACAGCTCTTGTGGTCGTTTTAGGAGTTGATAAGGGTATTGAAAATGCATCAAAAATTATGATGCCTATACTTTTTGTTTTAATAATAGGCATTTCGGGTTATTCATTAACTCTAAAACATACCGATGAAAACGGCATAACCCGCACTGCATTGGAAGGTTTGAAAATCTATCTTGTGCCTGATTTCACAGGTATGACAGTTGCTAAGTTTGTTACTGTTGCTCTTGATGCTATGGGACAAATGTTTTATTCTATGAGCCTTGCTATGGGTATTATGATTACCTACGGTTCATATTGCAAGAAGGATTCAAATTTAGTTTCTTCTGTAAACCAAATTGAAATTTTTGATACATCGGTTGCACTGCTTGCAGGACTTATTATGATTCCTACCGTTTTTGCTTTCCAAGGAAAAGACGGTCTTGCGGCATCAGGTCCCGGACTTATGTTTAAATCTCTACCTGCAATATTTGACAAAATGGGTACATTAGGACCCATTATCGGCGCATTATTTTTTATTTTGGTTTTGTTCGCCGCTTTAACATCTTCGATTTCTCTTATGGAAACCGTTGCCTCGGTATTTATCGACCGCTTTAAAATGTCCCGTATTAAGGCAACTGCCATCACATTTTTAAGTGCTCTTGTCATTGGTCTTACGGTTTGCTTCGGATACAATATTTGGTATTTTGAAGCCAATCTTCCAAACGGTGCAACCGGACAGCAAATCTTAGATATTCTTGATTATATTTCAAATTCAATTCTTCTACCTATCGTTTCATTCCTTACCTGCATACTTATCGGTTGGATTGCAAAGCCTGAAACGGTAATAGATGAAGTTACATCCGGGTTAAACGGTAAAAAATTCAAAAGACAAACTCTTTATATTGTAATGATTAAATTTGTAGCACCTGTTCTTTTGCTCCTTATTTTTCTACAAGCCTTTAATGTTTTCGGATTTTTAAGTAAATAGTTTATTTAACGATACGCAAAAGTGCAGTCGCCGAGGCGACTGCATTTTTCTATTTGATTATTAAGGAATTTTCAGTTACTTCACAGGGCAAATAAAGAGGTTTAACACCCTTCTTAACCGCTTTGTAAAAAGCCTTTGCATACTCGGGGTGTGTAGTTTCATTGGGTAAAACCGTTACAACATCAGGCATTGAAATAACATAACATATATAACATTCAAAGCCCTGTTCCACAGCATTAGACAATTCTTCTAAATGCTTTATTCCCCTCTCGGTAGGTGCGTCGGGAAAGTAACCTATTCCGTTAATTTCAAGGGTACAACCCTTTACTTCTAAAAGCACCTTTTTACCTGAATACTCTAAATAAAAATCAATTCTCGATTTCCCAAAAGAATATTCAGGTTTTATATAAGTAATATTTTTAAATATTTCCTGATTGCTTTTCAGCCACTCAAGCACAACCTTATTAGGCGCTTGACTGTCCATATTAACAAGTCCCAAACCGTCCTTATAGACCGCAATTAAATCGTACTTTGTTTTACGGTTAGTATTACAAAATTCCTCAAGTATTACCGTAGTACCCGGAATAAGTAATTCCTTACATCTTCCGGTATTCTTTACATGAACGGTCTCAATTTTACCGCCTATTTTCACATTGGCAATAAAACGATTAGGTCTATCAACAAATACACCTTTTAGGGTATTCTTATAAATCATAATTATTTAACTACGATATTTACAAGGCGCTTCGGAACATACAATTCCTTAATAATTGTTTTGCCGTTTATTTCCTGTGCAACCGTTTCCTGTGCCTTTGCCAAGGACAAAGCATCCTCTGCCGAAACATCAGCGGCAACATTAATTCTCGCCCTGATTTTTCCGTTTACCTGAACGGCAATTTCAACTGTGGAATCAACACATTTTGCGGGGTTAAATTCAGGCCATTTTGCCTCGTTTAACATTCCCTCATATCCGCATAAAGTCCATAGTTCTTCGGTAATGTGGGGTGCAAAAGGATTAAGTAAAATAATGAATGTTTTAAATTCAGCCTTATTAATCTTTCCTGTTGCGACTACCGAATTCATTAAGGACATTAGCGCCGCAATAGCGGTATTCATCTTTAAGTTTTCAATATCCTCGGTAACCTTTTTAATAGTCTTATGGAATTCGGTTTCAAGTTCTTCTCTGTAACTATCCCCGTCAACAAGCACATCGACCAAGTTGCAAACCTTTTCAAGGAATCGTTTGCTTCCCTTGATTGAGGACTGGCTCCAAGGTGCCGCCTTTTCAAAATCGCCGATAAACATTTCGTAAATACGCATTGTATCAGCACCGTAATCACGGATAATATCATCGGGATTTACTACATTGCCTCTTGATTTTGACATCTTTTCGCCGTTCTCACCCAAAATCATTCCGTGGCTTGTACGCTTTGAATAAGGTTCTGGATTAGGAACAACACCAATGTCGTAAAGGAATTGATGCCAGAAACGGCTATACAATAGGTGAAGTGTTGTATGCTCCATACCACCGTTATACCAATCTACCGGGCACCAATACTCCAATGCTTCCTTAGAAGCAAGTTCCTTATCGTTGTGAGGGTCGCAGTATCTAAGGAAATACCAAGACGAACCTGCCCATTGAGGCATAGTGTCGGTTTCTCTTGTGGCGTGTCCTCCGCACTTAGGACAAGTAGTATTAACCCAATCGGTTATTTTTGCAAGAGGCGATTCTCCTGTATCGGTAGGTTCGTATGAATCTACATTAGGAAGTGTTAAAGGTAGTTCGCTTTCGTTAAGCGGAACATAACCGCATTTTTCACAATAAACCATTGGGATAGGCTCTCCCCAATATCTTTGACGGGAGAATACCCAATCACGAAGTTTAAAGTTTGTTTTTCTTTCGCCTATTCCCTTTTCGATTATCCATTCTTGTATTTTTTTCTTGGCTTCTTCTACTGTTAAGCCGTTAAGAAAATCGGAATTAACCATAGTACCCCTATTACAGTCAATAAAAGGTCCTTCTTCGATATTTCCGCCTGATACAACCTCTACCATAGGAATATCAAATTTCTTCGCAAATTCATAGTCTCGTGTATCGTGAGCCGGAACGGCCATAATAGCGCCGGTACCGTAAGAAATAAGAACATAATCCGAAATAAAAATCGGGATTTCCTTTCCGTTTACCGGATTGATTGCCATAACACCCTCTATTTTTACACCGGTCTTATCCTTAACCATTTCGGTTCTCTCAAAGTCTGATTTTTTAGCGGCCTCGTCACGGTAGTTTTTAACCTCATCATAATTTGTGATTTTATCGGCCCATTTATCAATTAAAGGATGTTCGGGAGACATAACGGTATATGTAGCTCCGAAAAGTGTATCCGCACGGGTTGTGAAGATTTCGAAGTTATCACCTAATGTAGTTTCAAACTTAAGTTGAGTACCGTATGAACGGCCAATCCAATTTCGTTGCTGTGTTTTAACTCTGTCAATAAAATCAAGATTGTCGAGTCCGTCAAGAAGCTTATCGGCATACTTGGTAATTCTAAGCATCCATTGGCTTTTTTCTTTATGAACAACCTCGCTGCCGCATCTCTCACAAACACCGTTTACAACTTCTTCGTTTGCAAGAACACACTTACAAGATGTACACCAGTTTACCGACATCTTCTTTTTATAAGCAAGTCCGTTTTCGAATAATTTAAGGAATATCCACTGTGTCCACTTATAATACTCCGGGTCGGTGGTATTTATTTCTCTATCCCAATCAAAGGAAAATCCCAATGATTTAAGTTGTTTTTTAAAGTTCGCAATATTATCCTTTGTAACAATAGAAGGATGAATATGGTTTTTAATTGCGAAGTTCTCGGTGGGAAGTCCAAAGGCATCAAATCCCATAGGATAAAGCACATTATATCCCTGAAGTCTTTTCTTTCTTGCAACAATATCAAGTGCAGTATAAGAACGGGGATGTCCTACATGAAGTCCCTGTCCTGACGGATACGGAAACTCAACAAGACCGTAGAATTTAGGTAAAGTATAGTCGTCTTTGGTGGCAAAGGTTTTATTATCATCCCAAATTTTCTGCCATTTCTTTTCAATTTCGGTATAATTATATTTCATTTTCTCAATCTCCTTGTGTTTCCTTTAAAATTTTATCTAAGTCGATAGATTTTGCATCATTCCACATTTTATCAAGATTATAAAACTCGCGTCTGTCAGGTGTAAAAATATGAACGATAACACTACCGTAATCAATAACTATCCATCCGGTTGTTCTACCCTCTATATGATGCGGAGTAACACCGGCTTCCTTCATTTTTTCCTCTACCTCATCAGCAAGAGAATGAACATGAGTAGAAGAAGTTGCAGTTGCAATAACGAAATACTCACAAAGAGAGGTCAATTCCTCAACCTTAAGTACATTAAGTTCCTTGGCTTTTTTGTCGTTAAGTGCATTCGCCGTTATTTCAATTATTTTTTCACTTACCATTATATACTCTCCTTTAGCATAGTTTCGTTATAAGCGTTAAAAGTGTCAATATGAATAGCTTTTCCCTTTTCAGCCAAATCTTTTATGGTATAACAAAGTGAATATTTATATGCCTTATCAAGAGAAATATCCACATATTCACGCATAATATCCACATCATCGTAATCTCGGTCAGCCGAAGTAAAATCAGCAAGATAAAGTATTTTGGAAAGCAATGATATATTGGGTTTTGCAGTGGTATGATATCTTATCGCTTCTATTATTTCCTCGTCTTTAATTTGCAATACATATTTAACATATACCGAGCCTGAAATAGCGTGCCATAACTTTTCGGCACCTTTTTCAACTTCGCTTAAGTTAACATTAAAGGTATTAAATATCGAAAAATGTTCCCTTTCGGAGGCATTCTTTGTTATGTCGTGTAACAGTCCTGCCAAATATGCTTTTTCGGTGTCGCAACCGTATTTCTTTGCAAGACGGTATGCCTCATCGGCAACACACAAAGAATGATAATATCTTTTTTCCACAAGACGATTTTTAAGTATTTCCTTATATTCTTTATATTCACCGTGCATTATAAAGTCCGTTCTCCTTTATATATTCATAAACTTCTGTTGGCAGTAAACTTGAAAGATGGTTATTTCTGAAAGCCGAGGATGATATTTCCGGTATATCGGCATCAACCACGGTAATATCGGCACCTAACTTTTTCATTCTTTTAACGGAATCCGAAAAGCCGCTGTTTTCGGTACGATTAAATGCCAAGAAAGGAATTTCTTTTATTAGCTCATCCCATTTATACCAAGTATCAAGAGAAGCAATCATATCTCCGCCGCAAACAAAATAAAACTTATCATTAGGATATTTTTCTTTTAATTCTCTTACCGTAATAATTGAATAACTCTTACCTTTTCTTTCAATTTCAAGGGTTAATACACTTGCTTTTTCAAAGTTCTCACAAACCTTTTTACACATATTAACTCTATGAAAATCCTCTACCGAAAAGTCGCAATCTTTATGTGGCGGAATACAGTCGGGTATTACAAAAACCCTATCAATAAAGGGCAATTCACATACCTTTTTCAGTATTTCCTTATGGCCGTTATGGAAAGGATTGAATGTTCCTCCGAATAGCGCAGTAATCATATCATTTTACCAACTTTATGATTTTTTCCTTTGATTCTCTATACAAAATAAACTTTGAACCGATTACCTGTACAACATCGGCACCGACTTTTTCTGCTATAAACTCAGCCGTTTCCCTTGTTGTTTCGGGAGCAGTTTCAAGTCTTCTTAATTTTATGAGTTCTCTTGCCTCTAAAGCATCGTCGACCTGCTTAATTGTTTGGTCTGAGATACCTGATTTGCCAACCTGCAATATGGTGTCATAGCCGTTTGCCATTCCACGAAGCTGTGCTCTTTGTCTACTGTTTAACATATATTAATATTTCCTCACAAATACTTTTTTATTTCTTCTTTAAATAATCTTAAAGCCTTTCCTCTATGACTAACCGAATCCTTTTGTTCGGGTGAAACCAGACCGAAGCAACCAATCTCACTGATAAACAACGGGTCATAACCAAATCCGCCATTGCCGTTTAATTTATCATCAATATAGCCTTCACATTCACCTCTAACGGTAAATTGTTTTCCGTCAGGAAAAACACAGGCGATAACCGAAACATATCTTGCGGTGCGCTTTTCTTTCGGTAAACCCTTTAACTCGGATAACAATTTACTGTTATTAGCATCATCATTTCCGTGCTCATCGGCATACCTTGCGGAATATACTCCCGGAGCGCCGTCTAAATAATCCACACAAAGTCCGGAATCATCGGCAATAGATATTTGATTAGTAATTTCGAGACCTTTTTTAGCCTTCAAAACTGCATTTTCTTCAAATGTAGTTCCGGTTTCCTCAACTTCGGGGAAACCATCTTTTAAATCTTTTTCCGAAATAACGGTAAATCCGAAAGGCTTTAAAATTCTCTCAAATTCAACCAACTTATGTGCGTTTTTTGTTGCAATAAATACCTTCATTCTATCAGTCCACTTCTATAATTCCATCGGCAAATTCCTTAGCGTCAAAAGGCATAAGGTCGTCTATCCCCTCGCCGACACCAACGAATTTGACCGGAATACCCAACTGCTTTTGTATAGACAGTATTATTCCGCCCTTTGCAGTTCCGTCAAGTTTTGTCAAAATAATACCTGTTATATCAGTAACCGAATTAAATTCCTTTGCCTGATTAACGGCATTTTGTCCCGTTGAAGCATCCAAAACAAGTAAAGTTTCCATAGACGAATCGGGAAGTTCTCTATTTATAACTCTATTGATTTTAGCAAGTTCATCCATAAGGTTTTTCTTATTATGAAGTCTACCGGCAGTATCACAAATAATAACATCGGCTTTTTTAGCCTTTGCCGAGGAGATAGTATCAAAAACAACCGAGGCAGGGTCGGTTCCGTCAACACTCTTTACCATATCGACCTGTGCCCTATTTGCCCATTCGCCTAATTGTTCAATCGCCGCAGCTCTGAATGTATCGGCGGCACCTAATACAACCTTTTTGCCCTGAGATTTTAAAAGCATAGACAGTTTACCGATTGATGTGGTCTTACCAACACCGTTTACTCCGATAACAAGCACCATAGACGGTGTAGTAGAAAGATTAAGTCTTTGGCTGTCCCCTAACATTTCCACAATAATCTCATTAAGCAGTTTTTTGATTTCGGTAGTTTCGGTTGTGCCGGTTTGCTTAATTTTACTTCTTAACTGTTCGCAAATATAGTTTGATGTCTCCATTCCTATATCTGCCATAACAAGTATTTCCTCAAGTTCCTCAAAGAAATCCTCATCGATTTTTGTAAAACTGTTAATAACCGTGGTAATAGAATTAGTAAGATTTTCTTTTGTTTTTGTAAGTCCTTGCTTAATTTTACTGAATAATCCCATTTATACACCTTTTTCTTCGAGTTTTAATTTCTTAACAAGCTCAGCCACATTAAGTTCAAGAAGTTTTGTAACTCCCTTTTCCTGCATTGTAACACCGTATAACATATCAGCGGCTTCCATAGTGCCACGCCTGTGAGTTACGCAGATAAACTGGGTTTGGAAGTTTTGTTGCTTCATATAGTCGGCAAATCTATCAACATTAATGTCATCAAGAGCAGTATCAACCTCATCCAAGAAGCAAAACGGAGGAGGATTTACAAGCATAATAGAAAAATAAATAGAAAGTGCCACAAGTGCCTTTTCTCCACCCGAAAGACCGTCAAGACTCGGCACATTTTTACCCGGCAAATTTGCTTCAATATCAATTCCGCTTTCTAAAATATTATCCGGGTCGCTTAACTTAAGCATTGCCGAACCGCCGCCGAATAAATCCCTGAATGTCTTTTGGAAATTAAGATTGATTTTATCAAATCCGACAACAAACAATTCCTGCATTTGAGCAGTCAGTTGATTAATAAGCTTATGAAGTTCATTTCTTGACTTTTCCACATCGGAAATTTGCTCCGACATAAAGTCGTATCTCTCTTTAACCTCTTTATATTCCTCTATTGCCGAAACATTTACATTGCCGAGAGCCCTGATTGAAGATTTAATTTCAGCCAATTGCTTTTTGGCTTCGGCAGGTTTTTCAATTTCGGTTGCAATATCTTCGGCTTCGGTTTTGGTAAGTTGATATTCATCATAAAGACGCTTGATACAATCGTCGTACTCACGGACCATAATATCTTTTCGTTCGTTAAGTCTTGCAAGTTCACCGCCGATTTTTTCTCTTTCAAGAGTTCTTTCTCTTTCACTTGCCCGAAGCTGAACACCCATTTTTTCGGTTTCATTACGCTTTAAAAGCAATGCTTCAATTTCTTTATTATACTCGGTAATACCGAAGTTCTTATTATCAATTTCATCTTTTATTGCTGAAATCTCACCTGAAAGTTGCTCATTTTTAAATATAATGGCGGCAATTTGCGACTCAATTTGAGCATCACGATTATCGCTATCCGATAAACTTTTCTTTAATTCCTCGGCTAACAACAGTAAATTCGCCTTATCGTTTTGAAGATTGATTATTTGGAGTTTTACCTCGGTAATATCGTTATTAAGCGCATCTCGCTTATCAAATATTTCCTGACGGCCACCGGTCATATTGTCAATCTCAAGCTGAATTTCACCTTTTAAGGTTTCAAGTTTTTGAATTTCAACCTTTGAATTATCAATAATTTCTTTCAGTTCGGCAATCTTACGGTCGCTGTCCTCTTTTTTGGCCTTTAAGCCGTTTATTGATAATTCAATACTGTTAATAGACTCCTCTAAGTGTTTGGCTTCGGAAATCACCCGTATCTTGTCCTGATTTAAGGTGATAAGTTCGTCTCTTACTGCTTTAATATCAGCCTCGACAACAGCAACATCATTTTGAGCAATATTAAATTCAGTAGTGATTTTTCCCAGTTTTTCATTTAACTCAACTACCTGCTCATTATACCGCTTTATATCTACACCACGGCTTAAAAGTCCTGCCTGTTTAACATGAGAACCGCCGGTTAAAGTACCACCCGGATTAATAACCTGTCCGTCAAGAGAAACAACCTTTATTCTATATCCGAATTTCTTTGCAAGTGTTACGGCGCTGTCTATATCTTCGGTAACAGCTGTACCGCCAAGTAGATTTTTAATTATTTCATTATACTTTGAATCGGTTTTTACAAGTTCACTGGCTATACCTACAAAACCGAAAATATCATCAAATCCCGATTCGTTGAAATCACGGGCTTTAACGGAATTTATCGGCATAAATGTTGCTCTGCCTGCTTTGTTATCCTTTAAGAGGTTTATGGCTCTTTTGGCAACGGCATCATCGTCAACAATAATATTTTGAATATTATTTCCAAGTGCGGTTTCGATTGCAACGGTATATTCTTTCTTTACCGTAATAACCTTCGCCACAGTTCCGTGAATACCCCGCAAAATCCCTTTATCGGATTCACCCAAAATATACTTAACTGCACCCGAAAAGCCTTCCATACTGTTTTCAAGTTCGGTTAAAATATTTGCCCGTCTTTTCTTTTCTTCAATATCAAGCTTGGTTTTTTCAAGCTGATTTTTAAGTTCTTCTCTTGTATCAATTTTTGAATTAAGTCGGATTTCATAGCCGCTTAATACATTGGTGTCCGAAGAAATGTCTTCTTCGATTTTGCTTAAATATTCTTTATTTTTTAAAAGTTCTTCAAATAGGCTTTGCTTTTCCTTATCACTGTTTGACAGTATTTCATCAATATTTACAAATCGTGAATAAACTTCATTTAGTGATGTTTCAGCCGAAACAGCCGAAACACGCTTGTCCGAACAAGCGTCGGAAACACTATTAAGATTTTTAATTAATTCCTCGATTTTTTGGGACATTGATTCGCTGTTTATAAGTAAATTTGAAAGCTCGTTTTGAAGAACCGAAAGCTTTTCATTAAGCTTTTCAATTTCAGTTTCTTTATCTAAAGCCTCATTTTCTTTAGCGGTAATTTGTCCCATACCGTTTTCTTTAAATTCTAAAAGTGTATTTCTTTCAGACTTCAATCTCTCAATATTTTCATTATTATGGGAAATATCGTTATTTAGCAAAGATATGGAACTGTCAAGCTTGACGATTTCTTCATTAACTAAAGAAATATTGCTTCGCTTTTCCTCAATTTGTGAGGTAAGCTTTGAAAACTCTCCGGTATTTCTTTCGTTTTCTTTATCAAAATCGGCAAGTGCATTTTCAATTTCATTATAGTGCAGTTTTGCAGTATTTATCTTGCTTTCATGCTCTCTCAGCGCATACTTGGAATTTTCCAAAGTGTACATCCAAAGGCTGATTTCAAGTTGTTTTTTTGACTCGGCAAGATTAAAGAATTTTTCGGCTTTCTTTGACTGCTCGGCAAGAGGACCTACTCTTGTTTCAAGCTCTGACATTATATCTTTAAGTCTAAGTAAATTATCTTCAGCAGCCGTTAGTTTTCTTTCCGCCTCGGTCTTTCTGTATCTATATTTTGATATTCCCGATGCCTCTTCAAAAATATCACGGCGTTCATCGGATTTAGAACTGATAATGTTGTCAATTTTTCCTTGACCAATCATAGAATATCCGTCTCTGCCGAGACCTGTATCCATAAATAGTTCGTTTATATCCTTAAGTCTTACCGAAACATTATTAATTTGATATTCGCTTTCATGGGAACGATAGTATCTTCTTGTTACGGATACACTGTCGTTATCAAAATTCAACGACCTATCCGAGTTGTCAATATTAAGTGTTACTTCACAAAATCCATGAGGTCTTCTATCGGCAGTACCGCCGAAAATAACATCTTCCATGGATTGACCGCGAAGGCTTTTAGTCGACTGCTCTCCCAGCACCCATCTAACCGCATCGGATATATTACTCTTTCCGCTTCCGTTTGGCCCTACAACGGCAGTAATTCCCTTACCGAATTTAAGAACAGTCTTATCGGCAAAAGATTTAAAACCCTGTATCTGTATGGAAGTTAAAATCATAATTACTGTTTCCTTTCAACAACAACATCATACTCTTTTAAAGATTCATCGGTTTTCACCGAGCAATCAAAACCGAGTTCGTGAAGTTTTTGTAAATTGATTTTTTTCTGACCTATCATTTTTGAAACTTCGCTTGGATTTACAAATAATATGTAATTTCCTTTTTCGTTTAATTTTTCTTTAACGATTTTGTAATATAAATTTGATATGCAAAGTTCACTGAAAGCCGGATGCCACGGCCCTGCAACATAAGAATTAGGCTCAATAGAATGTAATCCCAGCCGTATAACATTAATTCCTGCCGAATTGAACATTTTTAGCAGTTTTGATGAAAGTTCAACAGCAGATTCAAGGGTTTGAGGTTTATAAAAACCGTCGGCATACATAGCCGCCAAATCGGTATCCTTTAAAACTATTGTGGGATAAATTCTTACGGTGTCCGGCTTGAGTTTAATAAGTTCCTTTGCGGTTTTAACGGAATATTCATCGCTGTCCCCGTAAAGTCCGGTCATCATTTGAAGTCCCAAAGAAAAGCCCATATCTTTTATTAGTTTTGAGGCTAAAATTACATCCTTTTCGGTATGTCCCCTATTGTTTTTCTTCAAAACCTTATTGTTCATACTTTGTGCACCAAGTTCAATGGCGGTTACACCGTAGCTTTTAAGAAGCATTAACATACCCGCATCAATAGCATCCGGTCTTGTGGAAATTCTAATACCCGACACAGTGCCGTTATTCACATACTTAAACGCACTGTTAAGCAATGTGAACATATAATTTCGGTTGATTGCAGTAAAACTTCCGCCGAAAAAAGCAATCTCGGTAGTTTCGGGATTATAATTTTTTGATGTTAAAGCATTTTTTACCGCCTCATCAACATCTTCGCCTGTGGGAGCCGTGTACCTTCCGGTAATATGTCTTTGATTACAAAAGGAACACATATTAGGACAACCGATATGAGGCACAAAAATAGAAATATTGGAATGTTTGCCACTCATTTAAGTTTACCCATAAGCTTAAGTGCTTCCATTGCTGCCATTTGTTCGGCTTGTTTTTTAGACTTTCCGCTACCCTGACCTATGGAATTTGAATTTAAGAAAACCTCCACCGTAAATTCCTTATCATGGTCGGGACCGCTTTCGCCCACAAGTATATACGACACGGTTTCTTCGGGGTTTCTTTGGATTATTTCCTGAAGTTCGGTTTTATAATCTTTATGTGAATCCTCAAGCGCATGTTCCTTTAGCTCTCTAAGCACGAAATTCATTACATGCTTACGGGCAACTTCCATACCTCCGTCAAGATAAATAGACGCTAAAACCGCCTCAAAAGCATCAGCCAAAATAGAGTCTCTTTCTCTTCCTCCGCCCTTTGCTTCGCCCTTGCCTAAAAGAAGATAATCGCCCAGCTTTAATTCCCTTGAAAAACCACAAAGTGCCTTTTCACATACTAAGGATGACCTAAGTCTTGTAAGCTCACCTTCAGGCATATTCGGAAAGTTTTTATAAATATAATCCGAAACGATTATTGATAAAACGCTATCTCCCAAAAACTCAAGGCGTTCATTTGAAGAAGTTTTTCCTTTTACCTCGTTAGCATAGGAAGAATGTGTTAGAGCATTTTTAAGCAAATCTATATTATTAAATTTGTAAGATAAAAGATTTTCAAGATTATCCATAATTACTCTTCTTTCCCCAAATTCTCGGATATCAATCCGATAACATCATTTTCTTTAAAAGCGATAGCTTGTCTGATTGCGTTCTTTATTGCCTTTGCATCGGAACTGCCGTGTGCTTTAATAACAGGCTTATTCACACCGAGCAAAGGGGCTCCGCCTACTTCGGAACTATCCATAATTGATTTAAGTGAATATAAATCTTTTTTAAGGATTAAGGCAGAGATTTTATTTAATATATTTTTATAGAAAACATTTTTAATCATTTTAAATAATGTCGAAGCCGTACCTTCAATAAGTTTAAGTGCTATATTTCCGGTAAATCCGTCAGTAATAACCGCATCGCATACGCCTTTTGGCATTTCCCTTGACTCAATATTACCGACAAAATTAAGAGAAGAATCTTTAAGCAAATTATATGCTTCAATATGTAGCTGGTCGCCTTTGGTTTCTTCTACTCCGATATTCAAGAGTCCGATTTTAGGATTGGCAACACCCTCAACCTTTTTTAAGTATGCATCAGCCATATATCCGAACTGCAAAAGCATTTCGGGGCGACAATCCGAATTAGCACCCATATCCATTAACATATATCTTCCGTTTGGTGCCGGCAACATACTTCCGAGTGCAGGACGCTTAACACCCTTTATTCTTTTAATTATTAGGGTTCCCCCGACTATAATAGCACCGGTAGAACCTGCCGAAACAAAGGCGTCGGCTCTATCTTCGGCTAGTTCGGTAAAAGCAAGTCCCATTGAAGATTCTCTGTGAGATTTCAAAATTGAAGTGGGCTCATCGTGCATTGAAATGACATCTTTTGTATCAACTATAATCAAGTCATCGCCGAAAGCAAAGCCGTTATCGGAAATTATTTTTTCGATTTTTTCCTTATCGCCTGTCAGTGTTATTGAAACTCCGTATTCTTTATATGCCGAGAAAGCACCCTTGACTATCTCTGACGGTGCATTATCTCCGCCGAAAGCATCAATTACAATTCTCATCCTTATAACACTCCTCATACCAAACAAGAGACCTATCAGCCAATGCTTTATATCTCTCTTTTTTATCACGAATATGATTTTCAAGCGGTGGAATTATCCCGAAATTTGCACCCATCGGTTGAAAATCAGTAACACCGGAATCGCAAATAAAATTAAGTAAAGCCCCAATCATAGTGAAATTCGGTAAAACAAGGGGTTGCTCACCGGACAAGTGTCTAACGGCATTAATACCGCTGACTATTCCACTCGCCGCCGATTCCATATATCCCTCAACTCCGGAGAGTTGTCCTGCAAAAAATATGTTAGGATTCTTTTTCAAAGATAAATCGGGATTAAGTAATTTCGGTGAATTAATAAAGGTATTTCTATGCATTACACCGTAACGCATAAACTCGGCATTTTCAAGTCCCGGTATTAATGAAAAAACTCGCTTTTGCTCACCGAATTTAAGATTTGTCTGAAATCCCACAATGTTAAATAAAGAACCACTTGCATTTTCTTTTCTCAGTTGAACAACCGCCCACGGTCTATGGCCGGTTCTCGGGTCCTTTAATCCAACCGGCTTTAGAGGACCGAATCTTATAGAATCAATGCCTCTTTTTGCAAGTACTTCAACCGGCATACAGCCTTCATAAACATCAAAATCGTGGCAAATTGCCGACTGCGCATTTATTAGTTCATTATAGAATATCTCGTATTCTTCTTTATTCATAGGGCAATTTACATAATCGCCGTTTTCTTCCTCATAAGCATATCTCGATGCGAAAAAAGCTTTTGAAAAATCTATACTTTCTTTTGTAACAATCGGAGCCGCCGCATCGTAAAAGGATAAACTGTCCGTTTCGCAGTAATTCTTAATATTTTGCGCTAAAGCATCATCGGTCAAAGGTCCTGTAGCAACAACTGTTATTGCTTCTTGCGGTAATTCCTCCACAGTTTTATGACTGACTGTAATATGTTCGTTTTTTAAAATAGAGTCTGTAATATACTTTGAAAAAATATCTCTATCAACCGCTAAGGCACCACCGGCCTCCACTTTTGAAACCTCGGCAGCCTCCAAACACAAAGAGCCTAATCTTCGCATTTCTTCTTTTAAGAGTCCTGCTGCCGAGTCAACTCTATTTGCCTTTAAGGAATTAGAGCATACTAATTCGGCAAACATATCGGTTTTATGTGCCGGTGTTTTTTTGTTTGGCTTCATTTCAATAAGTTCCACATCAATACCGTATTTTGCAATGGTATTTGCCGCTTCGCAACCTGCCAAACCTGCACCGATAACTATAATTTTATTCATTCGTCTCAGTCTTTTTTTCGTTCTTTTTTCTTGACGGACACTGGGAATTCATACAGTATTTTCTACCCCTTAGTCCACTGATAATATAGCTTCCGCATTCACTGCAAACATCGCCAGTAGGAACTCCCGGTGAGGCAAAATCACAATTGGGATAATTAGAACAACCGTAGAACTTTTTGCCTTTTTTGGAAATTCTTTTTACAAGCTTGCTGCCGCATTTCGGACAGGGTTGTTTAACCTCGTCTTCCGGAACGGGCATAGTATTTTTACATTCGGGATAACCGGGACAAGCCAAGAATTTACCGAATCTACCGTTCTTAACAACCATTTTTCTTCCGCATTTCTCACAAACAATATCGGTTTCCTCATCGGGAACCTTTAAATGCTTTCCGTCAAGAGATGCTTCGGCTTTTTTGTAAAGCGTATCAAAGTCGGAATAAAACTCATCGATAATCTTTATCCAATCGGCTTCTCCGACACCGATTTTATCAAGTTTTTTCTCAAAACCTGCAGTGAATTTTACATTAACAATCTGCTTAAAATGTTCCCCGATTAGGTCGGAAACTACTGTTCCAAGCGGAGTGGGCTTAAGAGATTTCTTTTCTCTTTCAATATATGATTTTTGTTGAATATTTGAAATAATCGGAGCATAGGTTGAAGGTCTGCCTATTCCGTTTTCGTCAAGTGCTTTAATTAAGGTAGGCTCGGTATATCTTGCAGGTGGCTGTGTAAAATGTTGATTGGGAGTTAAACTCTTAAGCTTTAACACATCACCCTTTGCCATATCGGGAAGTTTGCCGGTTTCATCGGTTTCGTCATCGGTTCCCTCAACATAAAGCTTTGTAAATCCGTCAAATCTTACCGAATAACCCGAAGCCTTAAACAAATAGTTGTTTGCCGCAATATCGGCCGAAACCGTATCTTGGACACATGCAGCCATTAAGGAAGCAATAAATCTTTCCCAAATAATTTTATAAAGCTTATATTGCTCATTGGTCAAAGAATCCTTTACTTTATCAGGTGAAAGGGTGATAATTGTAGGTCTGATTGCTTCGTGAGCATCTTGGGCGTTGTTTTTTGACTTAAAATATCTTGGTTTATCAGGTAAATATTCTTTACCGAAATTATCAACAATAAAACCGTTTCCCGCAGTTCTCGCTTCCTCCGAAATCCTTAAAGAGTCGGTACGCATATAGGTGATAAGACCGGTTACACCGTAGGACGGAACATCAACACCTTCGTAAAGTTGTTGAGCAATTCTCATTGTTTTCTGTCCGGTGTAGTTGAACTTTCGGGAAGCCTCTTGTTGCAGTGTAGAAGTAATAAACGGAGGTGCAGGTTGTCTGTTTCTTACACCTTTTTTAATAGCAGAAACTGTATATTCGGCATTTTCCAAATCAGAAACAATATTGGTGGCTTGTTCTTCGTTTGCAATATTATCGAGTTTGTCTCCGTTTTGAAAGCCGTATAGCTTTGCCTCAAATGTGTGTTTATTACAAAGAAGTTTTGCTTCAACTGTCCAAAATTCTTCGGATACAAATTTTTCAATTTCTCTTTCTCTGTCGACAATTAGTTTTAGTGCAACCGACTGTACTCTTCCGGCTGAAAGACCGCTTTTAACTTTTTTCCAAAGAAACGGGCTTAATTTATAACCCACAATTCTATCAAGGGCTCGTCTCGCCTGTTGAGCATCCACAAGGTTAAGGTCAAGGGCTCTCGGAGCCTTAATACCTGCCGTAACACCGCTTTTGGTGATTTCATTGAAAGTTATTCTGTTTTTCTCTTTTAAATCAAGAGACAAAATTTGTGCTAAATGCCAAGAAATAGCCTCACCCTCTCTATCAGGGTCGGTTGCAAGATATACGCCATCGCTGTTTTGTGCAGCGGCTTTAAGAGTTTTTATCAACTCCCTTTTTTCAGGCATATTGATATATTGAAGTTTAAAATTATTATCCACATCAATGCCGAGTTTTGATTTCGGAAGGTCTCTTATATGTCCCATAGATGCCATTACTTCGTAATCGCTACCTAAATACTTTTTAATACTTTTTACCTTTGTAGGGGACTCAACAATAACAAGTTTTGACACTTTTGGTTCTCCTTTAAATCTTTTTATATGTGCCACCGGGTTGGGGCGAAATCATTTCTTCAAGTTCAAGTTCGGTGATTGCCGAAAAAATATCATCGGAAGACAATTCGGTACCGACCAAATCATCAACCGTGAAAACATCGTTATCTAAATAATTATATACTATTTTTGCTTCATTTGAAAGAGTTTCTTTTATATTTTTCTTTATTTTTTTATTATTTTTCGGATTTTCGGTTTTGGCAGGTTCGGAAAATGCCTTTTTTATATCAATATACTCGGGATACTTAATGATATATTCGCCGAAAATATCCGAAGTATCAATTAAAGGTTTAGCGCCGTCTCTTAAAAGTGCGTTTGAACCTTTGTACTCACTAATAACGGGATTGCCCGGAATAACAAAAACATCTCTACCCTGCTCTAAAGCATTTTTTGCCGTACTGAGTGTTCCGCTTTTTTCCTTTGCCTCAACAACCACAGTGCCCAAAGTCAGACCTGATAAGATACGGTTTCTAACCGGAAAACTAAATCTTGTAGGTTTTGTAAGAGGTGGATATTCGCTGATAAGACAGCCGGTTTGGGAAATTTTGTCCCACAAGGGCTTATTTTCCGCCAGATATTCGGCATCTATTCCGCAACCTAATACCGCAACGGTTATTCCGCCGGATTTTAATGCACCGATATGAGCCCTGCTATCGCACCCTAAGGCACCTCCGCTGACAACTATCATACCGGCTTTTGCCAAGCGATAGCCTAAAGAATATGATGCTTTAAGCCCGAATTCGGTGGGCTTTCTCGGTCCCACAATAGTGATTGAAGGTAAGATATTGAAATCCGGAAGATTTCCTTTTACAAATAATGCAAGAGGCGGCGTATCAATATTGCTTAAAACAGTGGGGTATTCTTTATTACCGAATATAATTATTTTTATATTCCGTTTGTTGCAATTTTCTATAATTTTGTCAACAACCGAATAGTCCACGGATAATAGTTTTGCCCTTATTTCAGGCGAAAAATTCAGGTTTAATATTATTTTTGAAATATCTTCTTTGATTAGTCCGGAGTCAAGTATTTTTTTAAATATGTCAAATGCTCTATTTGAGCCGACTCCAAATGTTTTTTGAATAAGCAAAGCATTTTTCGTTGAAAAATCAAACATAATTTTCACCTATTTTGATAACTGAAACAATGCAATTGCAGCAGCTGCCGCCGCATTTAAGGATTCCGCCTTACCCTTCATAGGTATGGTAATTAAAAAGTCGGAATTCTTTTTTACGGCCTCACTGACACCGTTTGCCTCATTACCGATTATTATTACATCACCGTTTTTAAAGCTGACAGAACCGATGTCTTTAGCCTCTTTATCCACAACACAAGAAAAACTCCTTAGTCCGTTTTCTTTTATAGTTTTGGATAAATCCGAAGTAATAACAATAGGCATTCTCAAAAGAGTGCCCATAGAAGCCCTGATTGACTTAGGCGAATAGGGGTCGCAGGAATCATCGGTCATAATAATTCCCGAAATGCCCAAAGCCTCGGCAGTTCTTGAAATTGCACCTAAATTTGACGGGTCATTTAGATTATCAAGGGCAATATATTTCTTATTCCCGAAAATATTACCCGAAAGTTCCGGAATAATTGCAACCGCAAGTATCCCTTGGGGAGATTTTGTTTCACATAATTTTTCAAACAAACTAATCGGAACGGTAAATTTATTCTCCGAGACCGAACCTAATTTTTCTGCTTCCTTTGGAAACTTTTTAATAAAATCCTCGGTGGCAAAAACAGCAAAAAAACTTATATTATTCTCATACGCATCATTACAAATCCTAAGTCCTTCTAACACAAATTTACCCTCGTTTTTTCGCTCTTTTGAGGATTTTTGAAGCTTAGATGCTAACTTAAAATATTGATTATCTTTAGAAGAAATATAAGTAAAACCGTCCATAATTCCCACCCTTGGTATATTAATAAATAGTAAAACACGCCCGAGAACCAAATCTCGGGCGAGAAAAATTATTTTTCTAAAGCTTTCTTTGCAGTTGTTACAAGAGCAGCAAAGCCCTTTGCATCATTAACTGCAATGTCAGCTAACATTTTACGGTTGATTGTAACTCCGGCTTTATTAAGACCGTTCATAAATGTTGAGTAATTCATACCGTTAATCTTAGCAGCGGCAGAAATGCGTGTAATCCATAAACGGCGGAAATCACGCTTCTTCTGTCTACGACCGATATAGGCATAATTGCCTGACTTCATAACAGCTTCTTTAGCAGTTTTGAAGAGTTTAGATTTTGCACCAAAATAACCTTTGGCAAGTTTTAATGTTTTATTTCTTCTTTTGCGTGTAGCTAACGCACCTTTAACACGAGCCATGTTAAGTAACCTCCACTTTTATTTGTTCCGATTATTTATACGGAATCATTTTCTTTACCTTTGCAACATTTGTTACATCGGCACATACTACTTTGCGAAGATTTCTCTTACGCTTTGTTGTTTTCTTGTT
>DCIE01000017.1:18017-18137 GCA_002315765.1 Ruminococcaceae bacterium UBA1734 | reverse complement strand
ATAATCCGGCATAAAAGCAAAAAAAATTATGTGAAATCGTATGGTTTGGCGCCCCCGACAAACCGCTTTTTCGCAATATCCGGTGCATCCCGAAAGCCTTCTCCAAGTGGGAGAAGGGGA
>DCIE01000017.1:0-17988 GCA_002315765.1 Ruminococcaceae bacterium UBA1734 | reverse complement strand
ATGAGGTTGAAAAAGCTTGAATTTTTATTACTTTATATTTAAACGAAAAAACGACCTCATCCGCTTCGCCTCCGCTCAGCACCTTCTCCAACCGGAGAAGGCTTTGTTTGACAATTATTTAAAATCCTACAAAAACTTGACAGCGACACTGCAACACTGCAACTTTATTAAATTTTGCGTGGATTTTATACCGGAAGTGTGTTATAATAACCTCAAACCGACGACGGTGGAACGCCGCCGAAATGCCATTCGGCATTTGAAAACCTGCGTTTTCGTTTGAGAACATTGAATCAATAAAACTGCCGTGTTGCGACACGACAAGCGACTTTGCGCTTTCAAAGGCTTTGCCTTTGGTTTTACGGTATAAAATTATTTAATAAAATTATAAAGGAACTGTTTTGGTATGACAAAAATTTTTGTGGTTAGACATTGTGAGGCAAAGGGCAACGAAAAGCGCCTTTTTCAGGGAAAAATCAACTGTGATATTACCGAGCTGGGCGGAAAACAGCTTGAGTTTTTACAAGAAAGATTTAAGGACGAAGAAATTGATGCAATATATACAAGTCCGTTAATCCGTGCACAAAAAACCGCCTTTGCAGTTTTAGGAAACCGTGAAATTGATGTGGAAATAAGGGATGACTTAAGGGAACTTTGCGGCGGTGTATTAGAGGGCAAACCTTTCTTGGAAAGCTTCAGGGCGGACCCTGCTCTTGCCGACATTTGGGACAATCATCCGCAGGATTTTTACCCCGAGGGCGGAGAAAGTATGAAAAACGCCTACAACCGAATTTGCCTTGCTGTTAAAGAAATTGCCGAAAAAAATGACGGCAAAACCGTTGTAATAACCTGCCACGGCGGGGTTATTCGTTGCCTTATGGCAAATCTTATTTTCGGCTCTATTGATAAACTCAAAGATGTACCTTGGGCTGAGAATACGGCTGTTGCACTGTTAAACTTTGAAAACGGTAAATTCAATGTGGTTTATAAAAACGACCATTCTCATGTTCCAAACGAGTTTTTGCCGGTAAGACACCGTTTGGCAACTATTCAGGACGGGGCAAAAGAACAATGATTATAATGAGTGTGGATTTAGGTATTGCCAGAACCGGTATCGCTGTTTCCGACAGCGGTGAAAGCTTTGCTTTCCCGAAAACCGTTATTAAAGAATACAATACTAAAAAGTTAATTGAGAAAATTTGTTTTCTTGCAAAGGAATATAATGCCGAAAAAATCGTTGTGGGACTTCCTAAAAATATGGACGGAAGCTCGGGTGAAAGAGCCCAAACCTGCACCGAAATTGCCGGAGAAATCGGCGAGAAAAGCGGGATTTCCGTTTCACTTTTTGACGAACGATGCACCACTATGCAGGCATATAATCTTCTTGATATGAATGACACCTTCGGAAAAAAACGGAAAGAGTCGGTGGATGCGGTGGCAGCCACGGTTATTTTAGAAGGCTTTTTATCGCTTCGAAAAAACAATCGTGCCCTTTTTCTGAAGCAAAAAGAAACCTTGGATACATTTTTGCAAACAAAGGCAATCACCAAGGAACAATATGACAAAAGCCTAAACGGACTTAAAGAAAAAATGGATTTATAACATATTGCACCCATATAAACAAATATTAAAAAACACTTATTATGGAACGAGACCTACTCGTTCCTTTTTTATATCCGAGATTGTGATGAAAAGTTGAAAAAAATGCTTTTAATTTTGCTTTATATATGCTATACTTTACTATATATGTAGTTATAAGGAGGAGTGTAGGGTGAAAGCAATTCTTTCGGCAATTTTATGTGTTGTTATATGCCTTGTTTTCAACGGTTGCGGATTTTATTCCGTAGATACCGATGCCCTGTTGTCTCCCCCGCAATTATCCGGAGAAATGGAGCCTATTTGCGAGGCTTTGGAAAAATCCGTCAAAGAAAAGTACACGCTTAAATATCCCACAAAGGGCGACCTTAAAAGTTCGGTTGTTACCGAGGATGTGGACGGCGATGGCGTTTTAGAGGCATTTGCTTTTTACAGCGTCGATACCGATGAACAAACCACTATGCACATTAATGTCATAACCGAAACAAAAAAAGAATATAAATCGGTGGACGACCAAAAAATTTCCGCTTCCGGAATAGAGAAAATTGAGTTTTGCGATTTTGACGGCAACGGAACAAAGGAAATAATCGTTGGTTGGGAAGTGTATTCCAACAGCGAAAAACAACTCCAGGTATTCGACTTTTCATCAAACGCATTGGTGGTTCGCTTTTCACAGCGATATACCGAATTCGCCACCTGTGATTTGGATAACAACGGCGAGACCGAGCTGTTTGTACAAGACCTTGATACCAAGAAAAGCACCAACATAGCGGCCATTTACCGACTTGACCAAAAAGGTGTTTCCCAAATTGCCGCTTGTACTATGGACGGCAGTGTAAAAACCGTGGATAATTTCACCGTTTCAAAATTATCCAACGAACAACCTGCCGTATATATTGATGAAATTAAGGGTATCGGTGCTGTTACCGAAGTTTTGTATATGAAAAAGGGAGAACTTGTAAATCCTTTGTTAGATATAGAAAATTCCAGTGAAAACATTAAAACTCTTCGTGCTTCGGCAATCGGATATTCGGATATAGATGCCGACGGAATTATTGAAATCCCTTTGGCTTCCCCTATACCGGGAGCAGACAGCAACTCAGAAGACGAATTTTATTGCACCAACTGGTGTGCCTTTAACGGTGAGATTTTAAATGTTAAAAAGACCACCATAGTAAACTCGGTTGACGGCTATTACTTGGTTGTTCCTCCACGCTGGACAAATTCCGTTTCGGTTTCAAAGGATACAAATAAGCGCATTCGCACCATATACCGTTATGACAGCAAAACCAAGACCACAAAAGAAAAAATTGTAACTCTTAGGGTGCTTGAAAAAGAAAACTACAATAAGAAAAAAGATTTAGGCTATATTAAACTCGGCGAGAATAACGGACTTGTTTGTGTTGCCGAATTATCGGAATACAAAGGTTCCTTGTCCGTAACCGAAAAAGAAATAAAAGAAATGTTTTGTTTTGAAGATTACGATTAGAAAGCGGGGATTAGATGAAACGAATATTAATAGTTGAGGACGAGTCGGCAATTCGTGAATTTGAAGCAATAAACCTCAAACGAGCCGGATACGAAACGGTTGAAGCCGATTGCGGTGAGGCCGCCCTTGAGATTTTTAATAACGATGTTGAGGGTTTTGACATCGCCTTGCTTGATATTATGATGCCGGGAATTGACGGTATTACGGTATGTAAGGAAATTCGCAAAACCAACAACTCTATCGGAATCATTATGCTGACCGCTAAATCACAGGAAATGGATAAAATCAGCGGTCTTATGACAGGTGCGGACGATTATATAACAAAGCCTTTCTCCCCTGCCGAACTCTTGGCGAGAGTGGACTCTCTTTATCGTAGGGTTTCGCTGCAATCCGAAAAGGCAGAAGCGGAGATTAACCGCATTACAAGAGGCGAGTTTGTTCTTGACCTCAGACGCCGAACGCTTACAAAAAGCGGAAAAGATATTGAGCTTACTCAGGTTGAATTTCAAATGATGGAATATTTCTTCAACAATCCCGACACACCGTTGCTTAGAGAAGAAATATTACAGCAGGTTTGGGGTTCGAGCTACTTCGGCGAAGAAAAGATTGTTGATGTAAATGTAAGACGACTCAGAATGAAGATAGAGGACGACCCTTCTATACCTAAACATTTGGCAACCGTTTGGGGAATGGGTTATAAGTGGAATACTAACTGATTAGAATGAAAATTTTTAAGGGAGGAAGAAACGGTGGAACTTGAAATAAAGTTTAAAAGCATAGCCGAACGCTGGTTTATCAATGTTTTGTTAATTGTTGTTTGTATTATTACCATTGCCGCCGTTTTGCTTTCCGCCTTTCTTTCTTCGGTATATATGGAAAGGGTTAAAACCTTGGGTAACGATTATTCCTACGAGTTTTCTTCCCTTAAATATACCGATTCGGAAAATTTCCAAGATGTAGCTATTTCTCTTTCGGACGAATTTGCATATAAAGACAAAATAGAAGTTCAGGTTGTGGATAAAACCGACAAAGTTGTTGTTTCTACTTCGGGATTTTTGTCCCAAGAGAAGGCCAAAATGCCCGATTACTTTGAGGCGAAAAGTTCTAAAAAGGGTGTTGGAATATTTAAAGGCAAAAACGAATCCGGCGAAAGAGTTTATGCCCTATCTACGGCGGTTTACGATATAAACGGAAAATATTTAGGCGCCTATCGTTGGATTACTTCCCTAAAAGGTGTCTACCGACAAATCACAATAACAATTATGTTTATTGTGGCATTCAGCATTTTGGCACTTAGCGTTTGTATTGTATCGGGAAGATTTTTTATTAAGTCCATTGTAAAGCCTATTCGGGATGTCAGCAATATTGCAAGAAAAATTGCTATGGGCGATTTCAAAAACCGAATTGAACCTAATCGAAATGACGAAATCGGCGAACTTTGCGATACAATTAATTATATGGCGACGGAGCTCAGTCAGGCAGAGACTATGAAAAACGACTTTATTTCTTCGGTTTCTCACGAGCTTAGGACACCGCTTACCGCCATTAAAGGTTGGGGCGAAACGGCAAAAATGTCTCTTGACACCGACCCCGAGCTTGTCAGCCGTGGACTTGATGTGGTGTTGAGTGAGGCTGAAAGATTGTCAAATCTTGTAGAAGAACTGCTTGATTTTTCCCGTATGCAGTCAGGCAGATTAACCGTAAATGCCCGTAATATGAATGTTTCCCAGTATTTAGCCGAGGCGGCGGATATGTACACCGAACTTGCGAGAAAGCAGGGTGTTGAGGTGTCTTTTCAAGCACCGCCCAAGGACAGTTTTGTTTTCGGCGACCCGGATAGACTTAAACAGGTGTTTATCAATATTATTGACAACGCAGTTAAATATACCGAAAAGGGCGGACTTGTACTTGTTACTCAAAACGAGGAAGAAGGCTGTGTTAAAATCGTAGTTAAGGATACCGGTGTCGGTATTCCGGCGCAGGATATAGACAGGGTTAAGGAAAAATTCTTTAAATCAAATAAAACCGTTCGCGGCAGCGGAATAGGTCTTGCCGTTGCGGACGAAATCATAAAACAGCACAACGGACTTTTGTTTCTTGAAAGCTCAGAAGGTGTCGGCACAACGGTTACGGTAGTTCTTCCTATAATAGAGCTTCCCGAGGAAACCTCTCAGGAAACCGAGGAGGTTATACTTAAAACCGAGGATAAAATAGACAGCGTTTTAGATATGGAAGCAGAGGAAACCGTTTTAGACGAAATTATTATTAGCGAGGATGAAGATAATGGGTAAATATACCGCAATCGGCGGTCAGGCTCTTATTGAGGGCATTATGATGAAAAGTCCGGAAAAGACTGCTATGGCAGTAAGAAAACCGGATAAAACCATAGATATTTCTTACTTTGAGGAGAAATCATTAAGGGAAAAATATAAGTTTTTAAGACTGCCTTTGATTAGAGGAATAGCGGCATACATAGAGTCGATGAAAATCGGATACACCGCTATGATGAAATCGGCTGAAATTTCCGGATTTGCCGATATTGAAGAAGAGGGCGAAGAAAAGCTTGACGAAAAAAAGAAAAATGCCATAATGTCGGCAATTATGATTGTGGGAACTGTTTTCGGAGTTTTGGCGGCTGTTGTACTTTTTATGTATATACCGAGACTTGCTGTGGGCGGTTTGCAAAAGCTTTTTGACACCGAATTTTCAAAAATTTCCCGTTCGGGAATAGAGCAACTTATTAAGCTTTCCGTTTTTGTAGTGTATATGTGGGCTGTTTCCTTTATGAAGGATATGAAAAGAATATTTATGTACCACGGAGCCGAACATAAAACCATTTTTTGTTACGAAAAAGGGCTACCCCTGACGGTGGAAAATGTAAAACTTCAAAGCCGTTTTCACCCGAGATGCGGAACAAGCTTTCTAATCCTTATGATTTTGGTAAGCGTTATTTTTTCAACCCTTGTTCAAATGATTTTTCCCGGTGTTTACGATATCGGCTGGTTGTGGGTAGTGGTAAAAATACTGTTAATTCCCGTAATTTGCGGTGCAGGTTTTGAAATTTTGAGAATTTGCGGTAAATACGACAACCTATTTACAAAAATTATTTCGGCACCGGGACTTTGGATGCAACGAATAACTACCAAAGAGCCGGAAAGCGAAATGATTGAAATAGCCATTGCGGCACTTAGAGCCTGTGAACCGGAAAACCCGGATGTTGACCGCAGTATTGACCAAAAAGACGAAAGCGAAGAACAGAATAATAATGACGATATTTGAAGCATACAACAGTATTAAAAAGCAACTGAAAGAAGCCGGAATTTGCGATGATGTTTTTGAGGCAAAGCAAATTATCAAGCATATTACCGGACTTGATAATGCAGGTATTCTTTCAAGCTATACAAATGAACTAAACGAATTCCAAAAGACAAATCTTACAGTAATATTAAAGCAAAGACTTGCAAGATATCCGCTTCAGTATATTTTGGGAAGATGGGATTTTTTCGGTAGAGCATACCGGGTAGGTCCGGGAGTTTTAATTCCGAGACAAGACACCGAAACTGTGCCGGAAACCTGCCTTGAGATTTTAAAGGGCAAGGAAAACCCCACTGTTTTAGACCTTTGTGCCGGAACGGGATGTATAGGTATTACCCTGGGTGCCGAAAGGAAAGACAGCACGGTTACTTTAGTGGAAAAATATGAGGAAGCCGCAAGATACACAAGGGATAATATAAAGCTTAATGCCCCTGAAAACACCACTCTTTTAATGGGAGATGTTTTTGAAGGTACGGCGGCAGATAAACAGTATGACTTAATCGTCAGCAATCCCCCATATATTTCGGCAAATGATATGGAAAATTTGCAACCCGAGGTTAAATTTGAGCCTGATGTGGCTTTGTACGGCGGAGAAGACGGACTTATGTTCTACCGTTGCATTTTAGCCAATTACAAAAATTCCGTAAAGTCGGGCGGTAGCCTTGTTTTTGAAATCGGTTACGACCAGGGAAATGCGGTTAAGACACTAATGGAAGAATTCGGTTTTTCAGATGTTACCGTTAAAAAAGACATTTCCCATAACGACAGGGTGGTTTTCGGGACAGTCAAATGATTAAAATAATATCACCATCTTAAATTATATTACGGAGGAATTAAAAATGGCAGAAAAGAAAACAGCAAAAACCGTTACCGAGGCAAATAGTGCAGACGCTAAAGCAAAGGCACTTGCCACCGCAGTTGAGCAAATAGAAAAGCAATACGGAAAGGGTGCGGTTATGCGCCTCGGAGAGAATGTCTCCATGAATGTTGAGCATATCAGCACAGGTTCTCTTTCCCTTGATATGGCTCTCGGTATAGGAGGTATTCCGAAGGGAAGAATTGTTGAAATATACGGTCCTGAATCTTCGGGTAAAACCACGGTTGCACTTCACTGTGTTGCCGAGGCACAAAAGCAGGGCGGAACAGCGGCATTTATTGATGTCGAACACGCCTTAGACCCGGTTTATGCAAAAAATTTGGGTGTAGATATTGATGCACTTTTAGTGTCCCAGCCTGATTCGGGCGAACAAGCTCTTGAAATTGCCGAGGCTCTTGTGCGTTCGGGCGCAATTGACATTATTGTTATTGACTCGGTTGCTGCCTTGGTAACAAAGGCAGAAATAGAGGGAGAAATGGGAGACAGCCATGTGGGACAGTTGGCTCGTCTTATGTCCCAAGCAATGAGAAAATTAACCGGCGCACTGTCGAAATCCAACTGTTGTGCTATCTTTATTAATCAGCTAAGAGAAAAAATCGGTGTTCTTTACGGAAATCCCGAGACTACTACCGGCGGTAGAGCCCTTAAGTTCTATGCCTCGGTTCGTATTGATATAAGAAGGGTTGAAACCCTTAAAAACGGCAGTGAGCCCATCGGTACAAGAACCCGTGCAAAGGTTGTAAAAAACAAGGTTGCACCTCCCTTTAAAGAGGCGGAATTTGATGTGCTTTACGGCAAGGGAATTTCAAAAGTGGGAGAGCTTATTGATGTGGGACTTACCTTTGAAATCCTAAAGCGTTCGGGTGCGTGGTTCTACTATAATGATGAACGGTTAGGTCAAGGCAAGGACAATGTTAAAAACCTTCTTTCCGAAAATAAGGAACTTGCCAAAGAAATTGAAGACAAGATTATGGAAAAGTATTATGCGTTCTTGAATAAAACCCAGGTAGATGAGGATGAGGACGAATCAGAAACCATAATGCCGGTGGATTCGGCGGAGCTTGAGCCGGAAAGACCGAAGAAAAAGGTCAATATTGATATTGCGGTTGACGACTAATGGAAGTCGTAGAGGTTAAACGGGAAAAGCCCCACCTTGTTCGGGCAAAATTTGATAACGGTCCCGATTTACTTATTGACCTTGATTTGGCAAATGATATTTCCCTGAAGGTGGGGAAAATATTAACAGTCGAGGAAACAGAAGAACTTAAAGAGCAGTCCGATTATATTAGGGCGAAGTCCAGAGCTTTGTGGTATTTAGACCGTGCCGACCGTACCGAAAAAGGTCTATACGATAAATTAGTAACCGCAAAATTTAATAAAAACTCCTGTGCAAAGGTTATTGCCCGTCTTAAAGATTTAGGACTGCTTGATGATGTGAGATACGCTAATAGGCTTTGTGAAAAATTAAGCCAAGGCGGAACCTCAAAAAGAGAAATCTATGCAAAGCTGATTGCAAAGGGAATTAAGAGGGATTTAGCAAAGGAAACCGTAGGTCGGCTTGAGGGCGATGAAATAGGTCAAATTAAACATTTAATTGACAAAAAGTATGCCGGAAAAATGACCGACAAAGAAGGTATTGCAAAGGTTTATGCCGCCCTTGTAAGAAAAGGTTTTTCTTATGGAGATGTTTCGAGAGCATTAAAGCAGTACTCGGAAGATATAAACGAGGATTATGTTTAATAGACAAATCTTTTAAACAAAAATAATAAAACGCGGTTTTTATGGGTAGGTTGTACCTTTAAGAACAGCAAAAAGGAAGGGTCTTATTTGGCAAAAGTCAGTATGGTGTCTTTAGGATGTCCTAAAAATCAGGTAGACGCCGAAATGATGCTTTATTCATTAAAGGAAGCGGGTTTTGAGCTTTCGGTTGCAGAAGCCGAGGCGGATGTTATTATCATAAACACCTGCGGATTTATTGAGGATGCAAAAAAAGAGGCTATTGAAAATATTTTAGAGGCTTCAAAATACAAGACAGAGGGAAAATGCAAGGCGCTTATCGTAACAGGTTGCCTTGCCGAGAGATACAAAGACGATGTTACCGAGGAAATCCCCGAGGTTGATGTTTGTGTGGGTATCGGAAGCAACAAAGACATTGCGGAAATTGTTAAAAAGGCAATTAAAGGTGAATTTAAAAACACCTACGGCGAAAAGGATGCGTTAGACCTTAATATGCCCAGGATTTTAGGCGGAGTGCCCTATTCGGCATACCTGAAAATCGGAGACGGTTGCGATAATTGTTGTACCTATTGTGCCATACCGAAAATACGAGGCCGTATGAGAAGCCGAAGCATTGAAGACTGTGTTGACGAGGCAAAGAAATTAGCCAAAAACGGCGTTAAGGAACTAATTGTTGTGGCGCAGGACACTACGGCATACGGTACCGACCTTTACGGCGAGCCTAAGCTTTGCGAACTTTTAAGCGAACTTTGTAAAATCAAGGAGCTTCATTGGATTAGAACCCTTTATACCTATCCCGAAAGAATTACCGACCGATTTTTAGAGCTTTTGGCAAAGGAAGAAAAGCTTGTAAAATATTTGGATATTCCTATCCAACATTCAAACGGCGATATTTTAAGGCGAATGAATAGAAAAGGTAACGAAGATACCCTTAGGGCATTGATTGAAAAAATACGAAATACCGTTCCGGGAATTACTATCAGAACTACACTTATTACGGGATTTCCCGGAGAAACCGAAAAGCAATTCGAGGAGCTTCACAGGTTTGTTAAAGACATAAAATTTGACCGACTTGGCTGTTTCGCTTATTCGGCAGAGGACGGCACGGTTGCAGGTGAAATGCCCGACCAAATCGAAGACCAGATAAAAATTGACCGTATGGAACACATAATGGAAACTCAAATGACCGTTTCCGAAGAGAACAATAAGAAAAAGAAGGATACGGTTTGCGAGGTTTTGATAGAAGGTTATGACGACTATATTAAGTGCTATTTCGGAAGAGCTACATGGGATGCTCCCGAAATTGACGGTAAGGTCTTCTTCCTTACTCCTAAACCGCTTAAAATAGGCGATTTTGTCAATGTTAAAATATTCGACACCATTGAATATGATTTAATGGGCGAAGTAGTATAATAAAACCGAAAGGAAAAATTTTTATGAACACACCAAATAAATTAACCGTGGGAAGAATAATCGCAACCCCGTTTTTTATGGCAGCAATGCTTTTTGAATTTCCATATCACTATGTTGTTGCCCTTGTGCTTTTTATCGGCGCTTCACTTACCGATATGATTGACGGAAAAATGGCAAGAAAGTATAATCTCGTTACGGATTTCGGCAAATTTCTTGACCCGCTTGCCGATAAAATGCTCACAACTGCGGCATACTTGGGATTTATTTTTGTTTACGGAAATTCAAAATCCTTTTGTTGGCAAATAACAGCCATCACCTTCCTTATTCTATTTCGAGAGTTTATGGTATCATCTATCAGACTTGTGGTTGTTTCTTCGGGAGGAAAGGTAATCGCCGCCAATATTTGGGGGAAAGCCAAAACCGTCAGCCAAATGGTTGGCATTATTATGGCACTTACCGCATATTCTGCAATGGATATTTTTGACGGACTTTCGGGCACGGGATTTCAAAGTGCCTGTAATATCGTTATTATGATTATGTTTTGGATTTCGGCTGTACTTTGCACCATTTCGGGTGTTATTTACCTAAACGGAAGCAAGGGATATATTAATTCATCTAAGTAACGGAGAAAATATGTTTGAAGAATTAAGAGAAGACATACAGGCTGTCAAGGACAGGGACCCGGCGGCAAAATCAAGCCTTGAAATATTCTTTTTGTATCCGGGATTTAAAGCCATAAGAATGTATCGTAAGGCCCATAGGCATTATTTAAAAGGCCATTTTTTCAGGGCTCGGTATATTTCTCAAAGGGCGGCAAAAAAGACCGGTGTTGAGATACATCCCGGCGCCACCATAGGAAAAAGGCTTGTTATAGACCACGGAACAGGTATTGTAATAGGCGAAACCGCCGAAATAGGAGACGACTGCCTCATATATCAGGGTGTTACTCTCGGCGGTACCGGCAAGGATGTGGGAAAAAGACATCCGACTTTGGGTAATAATGTTATGGTTAGTGCCGGTGCTAAGGTTTTGGGTCCTTTTAAAATCGGAGATAATTCCCGAGTTGCCGCAGGTGCTGTGGTGCTTCACGAGGTTCCGCCGAATTCCACCGTTGTGGGTGTTCCGGCGCATATCGTTCGCCAAAACGGCAAAAAGGTGGAGAAAAATAATCTTGACCAAATACATATTCCCGACCCCATTCAGCAGGAAATTGATAAACTTGAGGAACGGATTAAGGTTCTTGAGTCGGTAAAGGAGAAAAAGGTATGAAAAGAACCGTTATATGCTTTCTTTGCATAACATTTATTTTAGGGTGTTTGTCAGGCTGTAAAAGCAAAGACTCTGCATCAAGTAATGTCAGCGGTATTTCTTCGGACGAGGCTGTGGACAGCAAGCCGGATTATGAAGCCTTTGTAGGTTCTTACCAAGACAAGGTAAGCCAACGAGGAGTAGCAATTGTTACCGAAAACGAAGATATGGAAAGCTGTTATATTGAAGTTAGTTGGGCAAATTCCGCTTTTGAAGCGGTTAAATGGCAAATGAACGCCGTATGGAAAGACGAAAAGTTAAGCTATACCGACTGCCGAAAGGGAGTTGTTGCCACCGATGAGTTCGGCGAATCGGTTTATACATCGGAATACAAGGATAAATCAGGATATTTTACCTTTGACGGTAAAACGGGTAATTTGGCATGGGACGGAGCCTATGATGAAGATTGCAGAGATTGTGTCTTTGTCCGGATAGATAACGGAATAGATTAACGAGGAGAAGTAGCAGATGAAGATTTTTAATACACTTACAAGACAAAAGGACGAGTTTGTCCCCATAAATGAAGGAAAAGCAAAAATTTATGCCTGTGGACCTACCGTTTATAACTATATTCATATCGGAAACGCAAGACCATTATGTGTTTTTGATGTGTTAAGAAGATACCTTGAATGGCGTGGATATGAGGTTACTTTTGTTCAAAACTTTACCGATATTGACGATAAATTAATTAGGAAAGCCAACGAAGAGGGAATTACGGTAAAAGAGGTTGCCGATAGATACATTAGGGAATTTTGGACCGATGCCAAGGGACTTAATGTAAGAGAGGCTACCGTTCACCCGAAAGCCACCGAAAATATTGATGAAATTCAGCGGATTATTTCCGAGCTTGTGGAGAAAGGATATGCTTATCCTGCCGGCGGAGATGTTTATTTCCGTTCTAAGAAATTTGACCAATACGGAAAGCTTTCTCATCAGCCACTTGAGGATTTAGAAGCAGGAGCCAGAATTGAAACCGGCGACATTAAAGAGGACCCTATGGATTTTTGTCTTTGGAAGGGCGCTAAAGAGGGAGAGCCTTATTGGGAATCACCTTGGGGTAACGGCAGACCGGGTTGGCATATTGAATGTTCCGCTATGGCGGGAAGATATTTAGGTAAAACCATTGATATTCACTGTGGCGGTCTTGACCTTATTTTCCCACACCACGAAAACGAAATTGCTCAAAGCGAATGTGCCAACGGTTGCGAATTTTCCCACTATTGGATGCATAACGGTTTTATTAATGTTGATAATCATAAAATGTCAAAATCCCTAAACAATTTCTTCACGGTTCGTGATGTTGCAAATGTTTACGGCTATGAGCCTATCAGATATTTGATGATTTCTTCTCAGTATAGAGGACCTATTAATTATTCCATTGATATAATTACCCAAGGCAAAAATGCCCTCGACAGACTTTATACCTGTCGTGATAACCTTGATTTTGCCATTAAAAATGCCCAAGAGGGCGGCGAAATCCCTGCGTTTACAGAAGCAAGAAAGCAAGAGTTTATTACGGCTATGGACGATGACCTTAATACTGCCGATGCTTTGGCTGCGATTTTCTCTCTTGTAAGAGAAATTAATACCGCCGTTGCAGACGGTGCTAAAAAGGCGACTCTTGAGGCTTGTGCAGATATGTTTGACGAATTGACCGGCGTTTTAGGTCTTGTTTATAACAGAAAATCCGGCGACCTTGAAAGTGAGGTCGAGGAACTTATTGCCAAGAGAACCGAGGCAAGAAAGGCAAAGGACTTTAAGACTGCCGATGAAATCAGAGATAAATTAAAAGACATGGGAATTGTCCTTGAGGACACACCGAACGGCGTAAAATGGACAAAGATATAGGTCTTTCAAAACAACCCATAGGTTTAGATAAATATATTTTCACCTCATCCCACCATACCTTTGGCACGGATGCGGTGCTTCTTGCCGATTTTTCCGGGGCAAAGAAAAATGACAAGGCGGTAGACCTTGGAACCGGGTGCGGTATTATATCCTTTTTACTGCTTCGGGATGAGCTTTGCGAAACAGTTTACGGAGTGGATATTTCCGAAGAAGCGGTTTTTCTTGCCGAGAATACAAAAGAACTTAACGGATTTGAAAATTTTTATCCTGTTTGTTCTAATCTTTTGGAATTAAAAGGAAAGGTGCCCTTTGGCTGTCATACTCTTGTTACCTGCAATCCGCCCTATAAGGCCAACGGTGCAGGACTTCAAAATCCCGACAGTTTTCATAGAACGGCACGGCACGAAACTATGTGCACACTTGAGGATATTATAAAGGTGTCGGCTAAACTTCTTCAAACCGGAGGCAGACTTTGTATGTGCCACCGTCCCGAAAGATTAGCCGAGCTGTTTGACCTTATGAGAAATAATAAGGTTGAGCCAAAAAGACTGAGGCTTGTTTCCCAGCGTATGGGAGAAAAGCCTTGGCTGGTTCTTGTGGAGGGCAGAAGGTGCGGAAACACCGGGCTTACCATAGAGCCACCCTTGTATATTGAGAAAAACGGCGATTTTTCCGCCGAAATGAAAAAGATTTACGGTCCATATAAAGAGGGGCATTAAAGGCGATAGATTGTAGGTGAATGGGTATAATGGAAAAAGCGGGAAAACTGTATGTTGTGGGAACTCCTATTGGTAATCTTGAGGATTTTTCTCCGAGAGCCATCCGAATTTTGGAAGAAGTGGATTTTATAGCCGCCGAAGATACCCGTGTTACATTAAAGTTATTAAATCATTTTAATATAAAAAAGGAAATTGTGTCATATTATGAGCATAATAAAGGGGTAAAAGAGAATTTTCTTATATCCCGTATGCTTGGCGGAGAAAAACTTGCTATTGTCAGCGATGCGGGAATGCCGGCAATTTCCGACCCTGGTGAAGATTTAGTAAGGGCGGCACACGAAAACGGAATACCGGTGGAATCGGTGCCGGGACCGGTTGCCTTTGCAACAGCTCTTTGTGTTTCGGGAATTTCATCCGGAAGATTTTGCTTTGAGGGTTTTTTGTCGGTTAATAAGCAAAGCCGAAGAATACATCTTGCCGAGGTGAAAGACGAAACGAGAACAATGCTTTTTTACGAGGCACCTCACAAGCTTTTAAGAACCCTTTGCGATATGGCAGATACCTTCGGCGAAGACAGAAAACTTGCCGTTGTAAAAGAACTTACCAAAATCCACGAAACGGTTTTCCGCTTTACCTTTAAAGACGCCATAGAATATTTTACCCTTAATCCGCCAAAGGGAGAATATGTTTTGGTAATAGAAGGAAAAACAAAGGAAGCCGAAACATATACACTGGAAGATGCGGTTAAAATCGCCCGTGAGTTGGTGGAAAAGGGAGATTCAGCTTCTCTTGCCGCAAAGGGCGCTGCTGCCGCAACAGGAATAAAAAAGGGCGACATTTATAAAGAACTTTTAAAATAAGGATATTTTTCGGGGGAATTATGGAAGAAAACAAGGATTTTGACAATTTTCAAAACGAGAATATGGAAAATTCCGCATCCAAAGAAAATGATGCTTCTTTGGATAATGTTGTTGCGTCCGATAATAATACCCAAAAAGTAATAAAGGGACACAGTAAAGCTCGTTTTGACCGAATTTTAAAACTTTTAGGTTTAATAAAAGCCACATATATTAAATTCAAAAAATGGTGGAATGCTCAAAGAAAAGCGGTAAAACGCCTTATTATTCTTATAGTTTCTTTGACTCTCGTTCTTATTGTAGGTTGCATTATCTTTTTTGCAAATATCGGTTATAGGTATAACGGTATTTCCTCAAATCCGGAGGATTTGGGATTTGAGAAGGTCATAGATAAAAGGGTTGTTAATATAGCACTTTTCGGACTTGACAGTCGCAATACCGACGGAAAATTCAGTTTTAAAGGAAATTCCGACAGCCTGATGATACTGAGTGTCAACACCGAAACCAAAAAAATTAAGGTTATTTCGGTGCTTCGGGACAGTTTGGTGCCTATTGATACCGAAAACGGACTTATTTGCGCAAAATTAAACTCGGCATACAGTCGAGGCGGTCCGGAACTTGCCATTAGAACATTAAATAAAAATTTCTCTCTTGATATTTCGGAATATGCAACGGTTAATTTTTACGGTATGGCAGATATTATTGATGCGGTAGACGGCATAGACGCAACTATTACTACCGATGAGGTGCTTTCCACCGGCAAAAACAACCACGGAATTAATGATATGATAAACGAAATTTGTCAATATCAAGGAATTAATCCCGAAAAGTATTATATAAAAACCGCAGGACTTCAACACCTAAACGGTATTCAAGCCGTGGCGTATGCACGAATAAGATATTGTAAAAGTGTTTTCGGAACCACAAACGATTACGGCCGAACCGACCGCCAAAGATATGTTTTGGAGCAACTTTTCCAAAAGGCGAAGGTTTTAAGTAAAAAGGAATATGTGAGCCTTGCAAAAGCACTTATACCCTGTACCGAAACATCTCTTTCCTATTCGGAAATTATCGACCTTGCAGGAACGGTTTTATTTGGCGGTAAGCCCCAATTTGAGCAATACCGAATACCGCAAAACGACAGCAAGATTAATTTTCTTATGAAAGCGCCCAAGGGAAATTTCGGTTCGGTGGTTTATTATGACTTATCCTATGCAGGGAAGGTAATCAATGCCGTAATCTATGAAAATATGACCGTAGAGGAATATGTAAACCGTTACGGAATAGAGAAAAACGATTGGTACAGCGAAATAAAATCAGAACTGTATTCCGCCAATCAAACCGATAAAAGCAATAACAAAAATTCAAATAATAATCAAAGCAAGAATTCAAACGGCAAGGACAACGCCTCTCGATTGTCTGATAGTTCTTCCGCTGCTCACGGCACTTCATCGGGAAATGCAGAGGGAACTTCTTCCGACATTTCCTCCGGCATTTCTTCGGCGGATGCTACGGTTTCCTCGGTTGCTTCGGAAAATACGGACAATGCTACATCAAACCCATCCGGCGGAACCGTTTCGGGCTCGGCTGACGGAAACACCTCCACAGATGTTTCTCCCACCGAAAGTTCTTCCCAAGGAGGAAGCGATAATTCCGGGGTTGCTTCGGGAAGCGATACTGCCTCAAACACTGCTTCAGGTGGCGAAAATGCGGGGCAAGGCGGAAAAACCGAAAACGAAATTTTGCCGACTAACTGAAAACAAGTAAAAAGGGGGGACAAAACTATGATAAAATCTTCTGCAAATTGCGAAAACTGTGCCAATTACCTCTATGATGACCAAGAGGATACATACTTTTGCAATATGAATTTAGATGAGGATGAAATGGCGAGATTTTTGACCTCGCAAACCTACAACTGTCCCTACTTTGATTTTTATGATGAGTACAGTATTGTAAGAAAACAAAACTAAGGAGAAGCAAATGTTAAGTATTTATGCTGTTGTTTCGGCAATTCTTTTGCTGGTTTTAGATAAATTTATTCCGATTTTTAAAAATGAAAACGCTTGGTGGCTTGTGCCGGTGATTTTTGTGGGTGCGGTTTTGTGTTTTGTTGTTTTGCAGCTGCTTGTTTTTGCGATTTCGGTTTTTGTTGTTAACCCCGAAAAAGACAACACAAAGGTTTCGTCCTTTTACCGTTTTATAACCAAAATAACTTTACCTGTTTTATTTAAACTTGCAGGTGTGAGAATTCATATTACCGGCGAGGATAAAATTCCCGAAAACACCAGAGTTTTGCTTGTTTCAAACCATATTCACGACTTTGACCCGGCGATTTTTTTAAGTTCTTTTCCATATCTTCATTTGGGATTTGTAGGCAAAAAGGAAATTCAGACACTTATGCCGTTTGTTGCAAAAATGATGAGTCGCCTTGATTGCATACTAATAGATAGAGATAATAACCGAGAGGGCATTAAGGCTATTTTAAAGGCTGTGGAATATATTAAAACCGATAGGTCAAGTATCGGCATTTTTCCCGAGGGCTATACAAGTAAAGACGGAGAGCTTAAAGGGTTCAGAAACGGAGCTTTCAAGATTGCAACCAAAGCAAAGGCACCTATTGTTGCCTGTACCCTTGTTAATACCGATTTGATAACAAAAAATATGTTCAGGCGAAGAACCAATGTCTATCTTGATGTTGTCGATGTTATAACTGCCGAGGAAACGGCGGTTATGAAAACCGAAGAAATCGCCCAAAGACTACATAAACCCATGGAAGACAATATAGCGTTTAGAAGAAAAAAAGATATATTGGCTCTTTGTCAATAGTTGGGG
>DCIE01000013.1:25924-50081 GCA_002315765.1 Ruminococcaceae bacterium UBA1734 | reverse complement strand
CATAGCGTATTCAGGGCGGTAGCTTTTAAGCATTACCGCAAAAAAAGCAAAAATGAGTATTACAAAAGCAATTTTAATTAAGTCCTCATTCATAGTCCGAACAGTCCTTTTATTTCGTTAAATAAACTTGCAATGGATTTTACCACCATAAGAAGCACCACCACTAATCCCGCAAGGGTAGTTAGCATTGCCTGTTCCTCTCTTCCCGACCGAACAAGCAAAAGGTTTAACACCGTAACAATTATGCCTATTGCCGCTATTTTAAATATAAAATCAACATTCATTTTTATGACCATTCCTTTGAAAATCAAATTATCATCAGTGTCGCCGACAATCCCATACAAAGTCCAAATGTTTGCCAAACCTTTGATTTTGAAACATACTCTTCGTTTAATTCGTTATATCTTTTAAAAAGTATTTCTCTGTATATTTCAATTTTTTCGCATACCTGCTTTCTATCGCCCTTTCCCAGCTCACAAAAAAGTCTCTTTAAAATATCCAAATCGCTTTGTTTAATATATTTTCCGCCGTAAGAAAATTCTCCGTTTGTAAATTTCACATCTTGGCAGTCCTTAAAACAAAGAGGGAGTATATAAGATAACTCGCCGCCGCCCATACGAATTCTGTTTTGGAGGCTACTTAGTCTACCGCAAATATCAAGAAGCATATCACGGTTTTTCTTTATTTGTAACCCTTTGCTTAAGCCATACATCCACCCCGATATAACCATTAAAACTCCGCCGAGCAGTTTAAAATAAATCATTTTCTTGTTTCCACTCCCCTTTATGCAAAATTATTATTTTTTCACCTATCACAGTAGGCAAAATCGCAATTTGTTCTATTGCACCTGTCCCTAATATTTCCGACACAACCTTTCGGTCTTTCCATTCTTCAAATACTCCGATATGTGCTGTCAACACCACATCCACTCCGGAATTGAAGCTTTCGGAAATCTCTGTAATTTCCCTGCTGTTTCCCACCTCATCAAGAGCAATAATATTAGGAAACATTGTTCTAAGCGCCATTTCCATACCCTTTGCCTTATCTTCAATATTGTACACATCGGTATTAACCCCTAAATCAAATGAAGAAATGCCGTACCTTAAAGCCGAAATTTCTCCCCTTGAATCAATAACGCAAACCCTTTTTCCGCTATTGGACAACAACCTTACAAAATCTCTTAAAACGGTGGTTTTTCCCGAACCGGGAGGCCCTAAAATAAGTATTCCGCCACCGTAATAGCCATTAAAAATCTCCTTTGCACAGCCCTTTATTTCCCTTGCAATTCTTATGTTTATTCCCGAAACATCAAAAATCATATTGTCGGAAAATGTTCCGCAAAGTCCCACACGATTTCCCGTTTTTGTCTTAACAAACCCTTGTTTTATTTCCTCTAAATGAGCATAAACCGAATTATTTGTAAGTATCGAAAAACTTTCTTCCACCTGATTTTTCGTACAAACAACAGTATCTTCGGAATATTTTTGTGATATACTGCCGTCTTTTAATACAAAAAGACTTTTTCCCTTAAGCGTTAAGCAAAGCGGTTTGTTAATTCGTATTCTTATTTCCTGTACTTCGCTTTTAATTTCATCACTGATAAATTCTAAGCTTTTTCTGAGAGTAGGCGCTAAAAGCTCTAAACTCTTATAAAACTCTTCGGTTTTTTTCATTGTTTTCATTCCTTCTGTTAATAATATGAAATGTTTGTCCGTATTAGAACAAAGAGAGCATATTGAACTCATTTTTGTTTGAGTTTAATATGCTCTTCATTTATTTACCAATAATAATATTTTTTTAAGTTCAAAAAATAAAATGAGGTGTTTGATGTGAAACTAAAAGGTATTTTTAAAGATACGGTTATGTATTTGTTAGGGTGTTTAATATATTCCGGCGCCGTTTCTATGATTATTTCACCTAACGGAATTTCTCCCGGCGGTTTTACCGGACTTGCCACCTCAATAAACTATATTTCCGGGTTTAACACAGGAACCGTTCTTTTAATTCTAAATCTACCCATTTTGTTTTTAGCTTTTTATTATATCGGCACCGAATTTATTGTACGCACATTTATTGCGACTTTTCTTCTTTCCTTCTCCCTTGGAATTACCGACACCCTTTTGCCTCAAATTAAAATAAACAGTTTATTAGCCTCGATTTTCGGCGGAATAATTATGGGTATGGGGCTTAGTATCATTCTTCGTTTCGGTGCCACAACCGGCGGAGTTGACATTATAGCAAAATTAGTCAATATGAAAAGACCTCATTTCTCAATAGGAAAGATTATTCTTCTGTCCGACCTTGTAGTAATTACTTTTGCCGCTGTTTGCTATAAAAATGTTGAAAGTGCCCTTTATTCAATCATTGCAATTTATGTATCATCAAGGGTTACGGATACGGTAATTTACGGATTAGATAAGGGAAAAACAGCACTTATAATCAGCGATAATCCCGACATTCTTTGCAGTAAAATTTCCAAAAATCTTAAAAGAGGTGTAACCAAAATCAAAGCATACGGAGGCTACACCAACAAAGAAAAAGGACTGCTTATTTGCACCGCACGGTCCCACGAAATATATAAACTTACAAAAATAATCGGCGAATTAGACCCAACCTCTTTCGTAATACTAAATGATGCCACCGAAATATACGGTCAGGGGTTTAAAAAAATATAGGCACCGAAAAACGGTGCCTAAAAACCTAAAACATAGATATTTGATTTGTATCGGGTAGGTCGTTCATTGCCCCTAAATCCGCAAGATTTTGGATTATGGTTTTGGAAACTCCCGCTTCTATTGCGAAATCTTCTCGGGAAACGAAATTCCCCTTACTTGCCGCCTCATAAATTGAGAAAGCCGCCTTTCTTCCGCAACCTGCCATAGCACAAAACGGAAGTCGCATTTTACCGTTTTCGGGAAGATATTTTACTGCGTGAGAATACTTAATATCAATAGGCAAGACCTCTATTCCCCTTGACATCATTTCGTTAAATATCAAAAGGTTTTTATAGTTATCAAGTTCCTTCTTTTCGGCATCTTTGCCTTTTTCCTTAATAGCATTCATAACCGTTTTTACCGTGCTTATACCGGCTGTTACCGTGGGAACATCTACATCCTCGGGACGAGCTGTGAAATATGCACAATAGTATTCAAGCGGTTTATAAACCTTATACCAAGCAATTCTAAGAGCAGAAATTACATAAGCCGCAGCATGGGCTTTGGGGAACATATACTCGATTTTACGGCAGGAATCAATATACCATTCGGGAACATTAACCTTTCGCATTTCCTCCGCAAAACCGTTCCAATCTTCTTCGGACACCTTGCCCTTTGCCACAAGACCTTTACGAACAGTCTCGGTAATTTTAAAGGCAAGACCTTCTTCCATTCCCTTATGTATTAAGTAAACCATAATATTATCACGGGTACCTATAACCTCTGAAATGGTACAGGTTCCGTTATCAATCAGTTCCTTTGCGTTTCCGTGGTAAACATTAGTACCGTGGGAAAGTCCCGAAATCTGAAGTAAATCGGCAAAGGTTTTGGGTTTACAGTCTACAAGCATATCAATGGTAAGTCTTGTGCCGAACTCGGGAAGTCCGATTGTTCCGGCTTTTGCATCAATATCTTCGGGAGTAACGCCAAGTGCCTCGGTAGAAGTAAACAATGAATAAATTTTAGGGTCCGACATTGTTACATCGTTAACCGGAATGCCGGAGTATTCCTCTAAATACTTATAAATTGTAGGAACCACATGTCCCAATTCGTCAAGCTTTAGTATTGTATCGTGGATAGAATGGAAATCAAAATGTGTTGTAATAATATCGCTTGTATTGTCATCAGCCGGGTGCTGTACCGGACAAAAATCGTAAATTGTCATATCGCCGGGTACGATAATCATACCTGCCGGGTGCTGACCTGTGGTGGTCTTAATTTTAGAGTTTTCAACCTTTTTTGCCAAACGGTTAAGCTCGGCACCGCTAAGGGTAATATTCATTTTCTCGGCATAGGCTTTGGCAAATCCGTAGGCCGTTTTTTCAGCTATGGTAGATATTGTTCCTGCCTTAAATACATTGCCGTCTCCAAACAAGGTCTTGGTGAAATCCTGTACCCTTGTCTGCACTTCATCGGAAAAGTTAAGGTCTATATCAGGCACCTTGTCGCCCTTAAATCCAAGGAAGGTTTCAAAAGGAATATCGTGTCCGTTTCGATTAAGTGGTGTTCCGCATTCGGGGCAGTCCTTAGGAGGTAAATCAAATCCCGAGCCTACACTTCCGTCAGTGAAAAATTCGCTGTGGCAACACTTAGGACAAACATAGTGGGGTGCTAATGGATTTACCTCGGAAATTCCCGCCATTGTAGCAACAAATGAGGAACCTACCGAGCCTCTCGAGCCTACCAAATATCCCTGTTCTTCACTGTAAGCCACAAGCTTTTGTGCCGAAATATACATTATGGAAAATCCGTTATTAATGATTGAATTAAGTTCCTTTGAAAGCCTTTTTTCAACTATTTCCGGCAAATTTTCGCCGTATGTTTTATGGGCATTCTCCCAACAAATACTTTTAAGCATATCGTCCGAGCCTTCAATAACCGGAGGATAGTTTCCGGGAGGAACCGGCACAACATCGCCGTCAATCATATCGGCAATTTTATTCGGATTATCTATTACGAATTCCTTGGCTCTATCGCCGAAATATGAGAAATCCTCAAGCATTTCAGTGGTTGATTTTAGGTATAGCGGTGCTTGATTTTCAATATCGTTAAAGCCTTGTCCTGCCATAACAATTTGGCGGATTATGCCGTCCTCTTTTTTAAGAAAATGCACATCTCCCGTGGCTACAACCGGAAGTCCCAATTCATCGGCAAGAGAAACAACAGTACGGTTAAAATCCTTTATTACATCAAGATTGGTAACATTTTTAAATCTATTGGGTGTAACCTGACCGGTCTTTTTATCCACCTTATCGGGATTACCCGACTCCCTAACCATAAAAGCATTATTTCCAAGAGGTTGTATTTCCAAATAATCATAATACTTGGCAATCTCAAGCAATTCCTCACGAGGTTTATTGTCCACAATCGCCTTATACAGTTCGCCTAATTCACAAGCCGAGCCGATAATCAGTCCTTCCCTATGGGCATCAAGCTTTGACCTGAGAGTAACCGGTCTGCCGTGGAAACAGTTAAGGTGTGCATCGGATACAAGCTCATAAAGATTCTTAAGTCCCACCAAGTTTTTACAAAGGATAATTTGGTGATTTCTGAGTTTACCTATTTCTTTTGACGAAAGGCCTGTAATATCGTGGCGTGTATCATCAATAAAATAGCTTTCAACACCGTAAATGACCTTAAAATCTCCGCCTTTTTTCTTTATTTTTGAAACAGCGGCAGCGGCGGCAGGATAACTTTGTACTACGCCGTGGTCGGTAATTGCCACAGCCTTATGTCCCCATTTATATGCACGGTCGATAATATCTCCCGCACTTGAAACAGCATCCTTAGCCGACATATTGGTATGGCAATGAAGTTCTACTCTTTTTTCACCCTCATAGTCATCGGTTTCTTCATATTTTTGTACCGTGGCAATGGCCTTTACTTCCACAATATAATCGTTATACCAACTGTCAAACTTATAATCACCGTTTATAATTACATTTGCGCCATCGCATAAAGGCTCCAAAGATTTTTTAAAGTTTTGAGAATCTCTCTCGGGGTCATTGCTGTATTTATCACTGAAAAACTTTGTTATTACACCGTTTAAGGAGTTTGTACCATCGGAAAAGCAAAACTTTCCCTTAACCATTTTTTTGCCGTTTCTTGTATCTTTTAAGGTTATTTCGCAGTCAAAAACCTCCCCCCAAGCGGCAATAGGCTTAACATCATCCCTATCCTCGGGAGGTGTAATACTCTTAATGGTCTGTATATCCGTATTGATTTTTCTGCCGAAAAACAATTCCGCACTGTCGGGATAAATGGGAAATCCGTTTTGTGGTTTTCCCGAAAACACCTTTTTCTCTTTTGCAGGTGCGGCAGTTTTTGCTTCTTTTGGATTTTTATTCTCGGCTACAGGCATTTCGGTAATTACAGGTATTGGTGGCTCATATTCCTCGGTTTCCAAAACTCCCTCAAACTCCACCTCAATATCAATTCCGAAATCGGCTTTAACCTGTCTTTTAAAATCCTTTTGAAAATCGGTATTATTAATAACCTCTAAACCGCCGTATTTTAGAGAAATAGTTACGGTATTCTCCGACACATTAAAGTCGGCACCATTGAAAAAGCCATTTAAAATCGGGCTTTTAGCACGAATTTTAGAAACGATATCCTGCGCACATTTTCGGTCAAAGCAATTACCTTCAAAATCCACTTCAAGGTTTATTTCCGACAATTTAAGTGCATTTGTAACAGCAGTTTTAAAATCGGTGATAATTTCATGCTCTACATAACTATCCGTTTTTATCCTTAAATCAAGTATTCTGTTTTCCTTATCAAGATTGCATTCTTTTATCTCGCAATCTCCTATTTCCCTCGGCAAATTATCGCAAAATCCGCCGAAAAGGTCCTTTATGTAACTCATGAATTTTCTCCGTTTTTACATCTTTTCAATTTCATCAATAAGGGTGGAAAGCAGTTTGTCTTCGGGAATATTCTTATAAAGAATTTCGCCCTTTTTAAACAGAACACCGCTACCCTTTCCACCGGCTATGCCTATATCGGCATTTTTTGCCTCTCCGGGGCCGTTTACCACGCAACCCATTATGGCAACAGTAATATCTTTATCCACATTCTTAAGAAGTTCTTCGGCTTTCTTTGCAATGGAAATTAAGTCAATGGAAGTTCGTCCGCAGGTAGGACAGGAAACAAACTTAATGCCCTCATTTCTAAAGCCTAAACCCTTTAGCAATTTTTTTGCGGCATAGACTTCCTCTACCGGATTATCGGTAAGGGATATCCTGATTGTATCACCGATACCCTTAAGCAGCAATCCGCCGATACCTGCCGAGGATTTTACAATTCCCATTTCCTTTGTTCCCGCCTCGGTAACACCCACATGAAGAGGATATTTACATTTTTCGGCAGCCAAAGAATATGCATCGTACATCATTTGTGTATTAGAGGATTTAAGGGATAATATTATATCATCAAAATCGTATTTTTGAAGAAGTTCAATATGGAAAAATCCGCTTTCTACCATAGCTTGTGCCGTGGGACTGCCGTACCTTGCAAGAATATCCTTTTCGAGAGAACCGGAATTAACACCTATTCTAATGGGAACATTTTTATCTTTACAGGCATCAACAACTGCCTTTACCTTTGATTCATCCCCGATATTTCCCGGATTTATTCTAACCTTATCTACTCCGGCATAAACACTTTCAACTGCCATTTTCCAGTCAAAATGGATATCCGCAACAAGGGGAATATTTATGGCACTTTTTACAGCCTCAACGGTTTTTAATGTGTCCTTATCGGGAACCGAAATTCTGACAATTTCGCAACCTGCCTCTTGAAGCTCCAATGCCTGTTTTACATTTCCCTCAACATTGTGTGCCGAGACATTAAGCATTGATTGCACCGTAATGGGTGAACCTCCGCCCACATAAGTATTTCCTATTTTAACCTTTTTCGTATCCTTATTAGTAAACATTATTTAATCAATCCCCAAATATCCTTCACGGTAATCAGTGCCATAAAGGTTAAAAGTATTGCAAAGCCAATTCCGTGTATAAGCGATTCGTACTTTTGCGGTACTTTTTTCCTTGTAATTATTTCCACTATAATAAAGAGCAGTCTTCCGCCGTCTAATGCAGGGAAAGGCAACAGGTTAAAGAGTCCTAAATTAATGGTAATAAGCGCCATTATGGGAATAAGGGCACTGAGACTTTGCTTTGCCACATTACCGATAGCCGCCGTAACCCCCACCGGTCCCGACATAGCACTGATACCGTATTTTCCTGCAATCAAATCAATAAGAGAACGATAAATAACGGCACAATAGGAAACCGAGGTGGAAACAGCCTGTGAAATAAAGGTTAAAGGCGTTTTCTTTTGTGGTTCAACATAAAAATCAACCTTTAAATAGTCAATATCTTCTATCTTTTCACTGGCAAATTTAACATCATTTAAGGTTTTTTTCTCGCCGTCTCTAACTACTGTAATATCAATTTTTCCGTCTTCAATATTGGTAAATGCATAACTTAAATCGTAGGTGGAGAAAATTTTTCTTCCCTCTACTGCCACAATTTTATCTCCCACTTTAAGTCCCGATTTTTCACTAACGGAATTTTCGTAAAACCGGGCAACGGTTGTGGTGGAAAAGCTCTTTTGCGGTATTAGTGTAATGCCGATAAGGATTATGCCGAAAAGAATATTGAAGGTGGCACCCATTACCACAACAATCAGTCGCTTTATTGCCGATTTATTGCAAAACGCACGACTGTCTTGGCTTCCCTCGTCTTCTCCCTCCATAGCACAATATCCGCCGAGGGGCAAAAGATTAACCCTATAAAGCGTTTCGCCCTTCTTCTTTGAAAACAATTTAGGACCAAATCCGACTGCAAACTCATTTACTTTAATTCCAACTGCTTTTGCGGCAATAAAATGACCGAACTCGTGAATAATTATAAGTATTAAAAACAGTCCGACAGCCACAAGATACGGCCAAATGTTACTCCAAATAAAAATAACAATCACTTTCCTTACAAAGCATTTTTTACCGTTTCTCTCGCGAGAAAATCGGTGTTATATATATCTTCTATTCCGAAATCTTTATTTTTAGAAGCGGTTTCCATTCCCTTTTCCACAAGCAACGGAATATCAAGAAATTTTATCTTTCCCTTTAAAAACAACCCAACAGCTGCCTCATTAGCACCATTTGCCGCCGCCGGAAAAAGTCCTCCCCGATTAATTGCCTCCATACAAATGGGCAAACACCTAAATGTTTCGGTGTCAGGCTTACTAAAGGTCAGTGTACCGATATCCGTTAGGCTTAAGTGCTCAAAGGTTACACCTCTTTCGGGATATGTAAGGGCATATTGTATAGGCACCTTCATATCAGGTGTTCCGAGCTGTGCTATAACCGCACCGTCAGATAATTCTACTGCCGAATGTAATATGCTTTGTCTATGAACCAAAACCTCAATATCCGAAGGCTTAACATCAAACAGATGAACTGCCTCTATAACCTCAAGGCCTTTGTTCATAAGGGTAGCCGAATCAATGGTTATTTTTTGCCCCATTGACCAGTTAGGGTGTTTAAGAGCATCCGCAACCGTTACATTGGCTAATTCTTCCTTAGTTTTACCGAAAAAAGGTCCGCCCGAAGCCGTAAGTAAAATCTTTTTCAGACTTCCCTTTGGTGTTCCTTGTAAAGATTGAAAAATTGCCGAATGTTCGCTGTCAACCGGAAGAAGTTTCACTTTCTTTTCGGCTATTTTTCTCTTTACAATATCTCCGCCTGTTACCAAGGTTTCCTTGTTGGCAAGAGCAATATCCTTTCCTGCATCAATGGCGCAAAGGGTACTTTCAAGTCCTGCAATACCTACAATGGCACAAAGAACCATATCCCCCTTACCTACGGCTACGGCATTAACTCCTTTGGTGCCTGAATAAACCTTAATGTCGGTATCTTTTAAAGCGATTTTTAAATTCTCGGCGGCTTTTTCATCACTCATTGCAACAGCCAAGGGCTTAAATTCACGGGCTTGTTCTTCAAGAAGCTTATAATTACTTCCTGCCGCAAGTCCGGTAATTCTTATATTTTGCTTTCTTGCAACCTCTAAGGTTTGTGTTCCTATGGACCCGGTGGACCCTAAAACAATAAGTTCCTTCATTAAATTACCCTTAATTCTATAAACATATACAAAACAGGTGCTATTAAAAGCATACTGTCAAAACGGTCTAAAATGCCGCCGTGTCCGGGAATAAGATTTCCATAGTCCTTTAGTCCTACACTTCTCTTAATTGCCGAAGCAAATAAATCACCCATCATTCCCACAATACACATTGGAATTGTAAGAATAAGTACGGCTAAAATATGACCTCTGCCGAAAGAAAGAACAAGAATAAGGGATACTATAAGGCTTGAAACAATACCGCCTAAGGCACCTTCAACCGTCTTTTTAGGACTGATTTCAGGGCAAAGCTTAGTTTTTCCGAAAAAGCTTCCTACGAAATACGCACCCGTATCGCAAATTGAAGCAAAATTAACAAGCAGTAATAAATAATATATTCCCTTATTATCAATAATAATGCTGTCAAGACAGGCAAAACCGTAAACTACGGCAATAGGGAAAACCGAATAAACCGCTATTTTATCAAGGGTAAATTCCTTATGATTATAAAGGGTTACGGCTACTGCAAAAAGAAAATAAATTATGGTTAAAAAGAGGGGTGCTCTTTGCCATACATCATAAAAAGTAACGCTGCCTTCTTCAATATCAGCGGCACTGATATAAGGAAAAGATATTGCCTCGGAAATATATCCGTCAAGCAAAAAAATCATAATACCGCCGTAAGCCGAGCTTATAATACTAAGTATTTTGCTCTTAATTCCTGCCGCATTATGCAACAATTCATAAACTCCCACAGCACAAATAATTGAAATAAACACCGTTATTATCTCGGTATTTATAAGTTTTCCCGTGGTCAATACTCCGATAACAAAGGCTATCATAACTGCTGCCGATATAATTCGTGTTTTCATAAATTTTTACCTCAACTTAAATACCACCGTATCTACGATTACGGTTATTATAATCTTCTATTGCCATATCAAGATGTTTTGGCTTAAAGTCAGGCCACAAAATATCGGAAAACCAATATTCCGCATAGGCCGACTGCCAAATAAGATAGTTTGATAAGCGATATTCTCCGCTTGGTCTTATGATAAAATCAGGATCGGGAATATCGTGCGTGTAAAGGTTTTCACTAATTGTATCTTCGGTAATTTTCTCTGGTTTTATACCGCTTTCAACAATTCTTCGTACCGCATGAACAATTTCGTCCCTGCCACCGTAATTAAGGGCAATATTAACCCTAAGTCCGGTAGCCTCCGAAGAATCCTTTTCGGCTTTTTTAATAAGTTCCTTAATATCCTCGTCAAGAACGGTTAAATCGCCGATAAATCTAAGCATTATGTTTTCATTCTTGAAACTATCCGTATCCAAAAGATAGTCCCTTAAAATATTCATAATGTTATCTACTTCTTCTTTCGGTCTTTTCCAATTTTCGGTGGAAAAAGCATAAACGGTTAAATACTTAAGACCGATTTTATTTGCATATCTTGCTATGCTTTTAAATGTTTTTGAACCTGCCGCATGTCCTGCCGAACGAGGCAATGACCGTTTTTTCGCCCATCTTCCGTTTCCGTCCATAATAATAGCTATGTGTGTGGGAAGATTATCAAAAGTTTTTTTCTGCTTTTTAAATAACGACATATTTATGACCATTCCTTTTTGCTACGCTACAAGGCACAAATGACCAATGCGAGGAAGGGTCAAAATGCCATGTTTTTCGGTTGCCTCGTAAGAGGCGAGAAAAACGGCGCCGTTATAATTTTTAAAGTTTTGAATATTTATCTTTTAAACTTTATACCTAAAGTATCGGCGCACCATTATTGTGCGCCGAATAAATTTATATTTCCATTATTTCTTTTTCTTTAAGAGTTGCTAATTCGTCAACCTCTTTGCAGAACTTATCTGTAAGATTTTGAATTTTCTTTTCACCGTTTGATTCATCGTCCTCGGTGATTTTATTGTCCTTTTTAAGTGCCTTCAGCTTATCGAGAGAATCACGGCGAAGATTTCTGATGGCAACCTTTGAATCCTCGGCTGTCTTTTTAACTTCCTTTACGATTTCCTTTCTTCTTTCCTCAGTTAAAGGTGGGAAGTTAAGACGGATAATCTTGCCGTCATTTTGAGGATTAATTCCGATATCGGAGGTCAAAATTGCCTTTTCTATATCCTTTAAAATAGAAGCGTCCCAAGGCTGAATAACTATCATTCTTGCTTCGGGTACCGAAACGGCTGCTACCTGTTGAATAGGTGTAGGTGCGCCGTAATAATCCACTGAAATTCTATCAAGAACAGAAACATTTGCTCTACCTGCTCTCACTGCTTTATAATCTCTTTCCAACGCAGAAATGGTTTTTCCCATTTTTTCTTCGGTGTTTTTAAGTAATTCGTTCATAAAAATATATCCTTTCAAAAAATCATTCAACAAGTGTTCCTATTGTTTCACCCTTAACGGCCTTAACAATATTGTCCGGGTCATTAAGGTTAAACACCAAAATCTTAACCTTATTATCCATACAAAGAGAAGCGGCAGTTGAATCCATAACATGAAGTTCGTTTGCCAAAACATCGTGGTGAGTAAGTGTATCATACTTAACGGCATCGGGATTGAGTTTCGGGTCGCTGTCATAAACACCGTCAACATTTGTTGCCTTAAATATTACATCGGCACCGATTTCAACAGCACGAAGCGCAGCGGCAGTATCGGTAGAAAAGAAGGGATTTCCCGTTCCGCAACCGAAGATAATAACTCTTCCCTTTTCAAGATGTCTTATCGCCTTATTCCTTATATAAGGCTCGGCAACCTGACGCATTTCAATAGCGGTTTGAACACGGGCATCAACACCCAACTGAATAAGTGTATCCGATAATGCAAGGGAATTAATAGTAGTAGCAAGCATTCCCATGTGGTCGGCCTTTACACGGTCCATATTTCCGCTTGAACGGCCTCTCCAAAAGTTTCCGCCACCCACAACGATAGCAACCTGTGCTCCAAGCTCGGTAACGGTTTTTATACGCTTACAAACCTCTTCAACCTTATTAAAATCAATTCCTGTGCCTTTTTCTCCCGCAAGAACTTCTCCCGATAACTTAAGAAGAATTCTCTTATATACTGAACCCATTTCTTTCACCCAATCCTTTTAGATTGTACCGACTTTTCCAAAAAGTCATAGCAACCCGATTTTTTACAACTATATTTTACAATACGGCAGTAATATTGTCAATAAAAAGGTAGAAACAGATATATAAATTTACAATTTGTCAGCAAGTTCCAAAATGAGTTTTTCGCTTTTCTCCCAGCCGATACAGGCATCTGTTATGGATTTTCCGTACACCGACTCCCCGAGAGTCTGGGCACCGTCTTCAATATAACTTTCCACCATTATTCCCTTAACAAGCCTTTTTATGTCGGGATTTTGGCTTCTTGAAAACAAAACATCTTTGGCTATTCTCGGTTGTTCAAACGGATTTTTCCCCGAATTTGCGTGGTTTGCATCCACAATTACACCGGGATAGGAAATTCCGTATTCGGCATACAACTCGTTTAATTTACAAAGGTCCTCATAATGGTAATTGGAAGCATATTTTCCCGAAGAATCCACATAACCTCGAAGAATTGAATGTGCCAAAGGATTTCCTGTGCTTTTAACCTCCCAACCTCTGTAAATAAAGGTGTGGGGATGACTTGCAGCCACAACCGAGTTCATCATAATAGAAAGGTCTCCGCTTGTGGGGTTTTTCATACCTACCGGTATTTCTATTCCACTGGCAGTAAGTCTGTGTTGTTGATTTTCCACCGAACGGGCACCAACGGCAACATAACCTAAAACATCGGATAAATAACGGTAATTGTCGGGATACAGCATTTCGTCAGCGCAGGTAAAACCGTAGTCCCTTAAAGCACTCATATGAATTTCTCGTATTGCCACAATACCCTTTAACATATCCGGTTCTTCCGTAGGCAGGGGTTGATGAAGCATTCCCTTATATCCGTCTCCCGTTGTTCTCGGCTTATTTGTATAAATTCTCGGGATAATTATTATCTTGTCTTTTACCTGTTCGGATATTTTTTTCAGCCGACTGATATAATCCAAAACCGAATCCCGTCTATCGGCGGAACAAGGGCCGATTATCAACAAAAATTTATCGGACTCTCCTTTAAATACAGCGGAGATTCCCTCATCTCTTTTTGCCTTTATTCTCATTAAATTATTTGTTAATGGATATTGGGATTTAATATCCATAGGTATAGGTAATTTTCTTAAAAATGTTGCTCCCATTATTTCTTCCTCAGTTAAATTTCTTTCTTCTTTTTGAGGATAATCTCATCATTTCGCAAATACCCTCTTTATCGTTATTCTTGATATAATCATACAATTTATCAAAACAACTTCGGTAATCGTCCATTTCCTTTAAAAGTTGTTCTCTGTTATCAAGAAAAAGTCCACTCCACATTTTATCGTTAATATCGGCTATTCTTGTAAGGTCTCTGAAGGAGTCGCCGGTAAACTCGCATAGCCTTTCATCCGGGTTGGCACACATAAGCGACACGGCAATACAGTGGGTAAGCTGTGAAAGAAAGGCTATCATATTATCGTGTTCTTCCACCGAAAGTCTTGAAATCCGCTTAAAGCCTAAGGTTTCACCGAGATTAATGCAAATTTCTATTCCGTTTTCGGTATTTTTCTCTGTGGGAACCACTATATAATTGGCGCCCTCAAACATTGTAGGGTCGGCATTTTGAACACCTAAATGTTCTCTTCCCGCCATTGGGTGGGCAGGAATAAATTCGGCATTTTCTCCAAGCATATTTTGTATCTTCTCGGTTATTATACCCTTTACTCCCGTAACATCGGTTATTACCGTTCCTTTTTTAATTAAGGAACCGTATTTTTCAATCCAATCCACAAAAATATGGGGATAAAGGGCAAAAATAATCAAATCGGAATTTTTAATAATATCTTCTTCGACTTCGCTTGTGGCATAGTCCACCATTTTTGTTATTCGGGCGTATCCCACCGTATCTCTGTCGGTGTCAATAGCACTTACTTTATAGCCTTGTTCTTTAAGTTTCAGGGCATAACTTCCTCCTAAAAGTCCCAAGCCAACTATTAAAATATTTAAGTCTTTATCTAATTTCATAATACATCATATCCGATATTTAATTCTTTTAATTTTTCAAAAAAATCGGGGAAACTTTTGTTGACAGCCTCGGCTCCCTCTATAACACCGCCGTATTTTGCACAAAGCAAACAAAGAGCCATTACAATTCGGTGGTCATTATGAGAGGATAAAACCTCAGTAGGTGTTTTTATGTTTTGGGGATTTATTATCACTTTATCGTCCGAAACCTCAACAAAAACACCGAATTTATTAAGCTCCTCTTGCATTGCTCGGCTTCGGTCGCTTTCCTTGAATTTAAGCCTACTTGTACCCTCAAATTCACACACCCCAAATAAACAAGCGGCACTAAACATAACAGGTGCCAAATCGGGACAGTTTTTGAGATTAAAACTTCTTTCTCCGTTTTTTAAACCGCAAAACATTTTCTTATAAACAATATCGCCTTGCAGAGAGTCGTTGGCGGCACCCCTTATCAAAACATCGGTATTAAGCAGGGAAAAAGCCTCTAAATATGCGGCATTTGAGCAATCATCCTCCACTGTAAAATCTCTGTTTTCAAAGAAATTCTTACCGTAAACAGTATATTTATTGCCGTCATTTTCGATTTTTACGCCGAATTTGTTAATTGTATCCACCGTAATATCAATATAGGGCTTACTTTGTATTTCCCCCACTATATTAACCGTACTTTTGCCGTTCGCTAAAGAAAGCGCCGTTAAAAGTCCCGAAACAAACTGACTTGATTTTTCCGAAGAAATTTCATAGTCCCCTGCTTTAAGACAGCCCTTTATTGTTAAGCAGTCCTTGCCTTTTTCAAACAAAAAGTTGTTATTTTCGCAAAGTTTTCGGTATTCGTCAAGAGGTCTTGAAAACAACTTTTCCGTGCCTTTAAGGATTATTTCCTTATCAAACAGTAGGCAAATAGGTATTAAAAACCTGAGAGTGCTACCGCTTTCGTTACAATAAAGCTCTATTCCCTCTTTAATCTTTTCTCTGTCAATTCCTTTAATTTCGGCATAGTTTTCCCCTAAACTAATATCCGCCCCGAGATTTTCAAGACAGGATAATGTTGCCTTAATATCTTCCGAAAAACTGATATTTCTTATTATGGATTTTTGCGAAAACCCGCCGCAAATAAGGCCTCTGTGGGCAAAACTTTTTGACGGCGGCGCTGTTACGGTACCAAAAGGAAGCGATTTTTTGACGGATATTCTCATAAAAAATTATCTCCCATAAGAATTTTCAATGCCTTAATATACCCATTTGTACCAAGTCCCATAACGGTAGCGATTGCTTTGTCTCTTATATAACTTATTTGTCTGAAATTCTCCCTTTTTGTAACATCGGAAATATGCACCTCAACATAAGGAATGTTAACGGCTGACAAAGCATCGGCTATGGCAATACTTGTATGAGTATATGCACCGGGATTTATTACAATTCCGCCGACATTCCCGTAAGCCTCTTGGATTTTATCCACTAAATCCCCTTCGTGATTTGATTGATAGATTTCAATTTCCAAATTCTTTTCCCTGCCGTAGTCCTCTATTTTTCGGCAAAGAGATTCGTAATTCTCATTACCGTAGATTTCCGGTTGTCTTATTCCCAACATATTTAGGTTTGGTCCGTTAATAACAAGAATTTTCAAAGCTAATCTCCTTTACGATTTTTTCCGCTATATCCTCAAAACTTTCCGAGTCAACACAAAAATCTCCGTATTTTTTATATAGCGGATACCGTTTTTCATAAATCTCTTTTAATTTTTCGGGCGTTGAGGAAAGGGGCCTTGATTTTGTAGTCAAGAGCTTATCAATATCCCTATCAATAAAAACAATTATTCCGTTTTCCCTTAACAAATCAATATTTTCTTCCTTTAAAACCACTCCGCCACCGGTTGAAATAACCGCCGACTGTTCCTTTGAAACATCAAAAACAACCTTTGATTCTATTTCTCTGAAATATTTTTCACCCTTTGTATTTATTATACTGCCGGGTGTTTCGTTTTGTATTATTTCTATTTCCGTATCGGTGTCGATAAATTTTTTCCCCGTAATTTGCGACAAAATCTTTCCCACGGTTGTCTTTCCCGACGAAGGCATACCGATTAAAACAATATTTGACTTATCTTTAATAAGTTCGTTATATATTTCTTCCCCTTTTTTTATGGAAATATCAAGTCCCGAAAAAAGTCTTGCGGCAAATACAGCCTGAAAAACAAGCATATAACTTCCGCCACGGGATACTACACCTTTTTTAAGTCCATCACATACAAGTTTACTGCGAATAGGATTATAAACCACATCAAAAATCCCCGAAAGATTTTTAAACTTTTCGATTGATGCGGCCGTTTCGTAAATATTCGGAAAAGTCCCACAAGGCGTTGTATTAATAATAATGTGGGTACTATCATAAAACCTTTCTATTTCATCATAGGTAAAAAATCCGTCTTTGGGACTTCTTGATAATCGAATTACACTTTTAGCCCCCATTTTTTCGGCTACTGCCTTTGCAGTACAAGATGTGGCACCGCTACCGAAAATAAGTACATTTTTATTATTAATGTCAATATTGCTTTGCTCTATCATTGCCATAAGACCTGAAAAATCCGTGTTATAGCCGTAAAGCTTACCGTTTTTATTAACAACCGTATTTACAGCACCGGTAAGCTCTGCCGTTTCATCAAGAAAGTCCAAAAAAGGTATTACCGCTTTTTTATAAGGTATTGTTACATTAATACCCTTAAAATCCTTTTCGGTCATAAATTTTCCAAGTTGGTTTTCGGCAAGTTCCTTTTTTTCATAATTACAATTAAAAAGTCTCGGGTGAATTTGAGCCGAAAAACTGTGCTTAAGGGTTTTCCCTATTACTGCATAATCCATTATTTGAGTCCGTCCCTGCCGTATTTTTCACATAACATATCAAGCACTGCCAGTGCCGTAACACTGTCGGTTACAACTCTTGCACGGTGGACAATACACGGGTCATGTCTACCGGTCGCCAACAGCTTAGCATTGATTTTTTCCTTTAAATCAACCGTATCCTGTTCCTTTGAAATGGTGGGTGTAGGCTTTAAAGCGGTTCTGAAAACAACAGGTTGCCCATTTGAAATTCCGCCTAAAATACCTCCGGAATTATTAGTCTTTGTCCGCACCTCGCCGTTTTCATAGAAAAATTCATCATTAGCCTCGGAGCCTTGCATTAAACCCACTGAAAATCCTGCGCCGAATTCAATGCCCTTAACTCCCGGAACAGAAAAAACCGCATGGGAAATAACACCCTCAAGAGAATCAAACCAAGGCTCTCCCACTCCGGCAGGTAATCCCGAAATCACCGTTTCCAAAACCCCGCCGATGCTATCATTTTGGCTTTTGGCGGAATTGATTTTTTCCATCATCTTCTCTTTTGCCTTCTCGTCAAGAACGGCAAATTTCATATCATTAAGGTTATCAATATCACTTGTTAAATCAGCAAATTCTCTGTCTTTTATATCACCGATTTGTTTGATATGCGTGCCGATGAAAATCCCCTTGCTTTTAAGAACAGATAAGGCAATAGCACCCACAGCCACCAAAGCCACGGTTATTCTGCCGCTTGAATGTCCGCCTCCGGGGAGAATACCCTCTTGTCCGTATTTACAAAACAAAGAATAATCCGCATGGGAAGGTCTCGGCTTTAATATTGTATTCTCATAATCCTTAGACCTTATATTACTGTTTTCTACCAATATACAAAGCGGTGTTCCGCAGGTAATGCCACCGTTAAGACCGCTTATAATTTTGAAATTATCCTCTTCGGCTCTACTTGTGGAAATTGTTCCGTGAGGGCGTCTTTTATCTAATTGTTTTTTAATAAAATCAGTATCAACGGCAATTCCCGAAGGTATTCCGTCCAATACCGCACCGATGTATTCACCGTGGCTTTCTCCGAAAATTGTAACGGTTATATTGTTTCCGAATGAGTTTTTCATCTCTTTAAACTCCTTTTAGCAAATTATTTAACAACGACTTCCTTTTGAAAGCTTCCCAAAACCTTTAAATCTTCACAGCAACCCTTGAGTTCCTTCAGCATCTCTTTGCCGTTTTCATCGTTTATATTCCCTTCGCCCTCAACATAAAAATAATAATTCCAGTTTTCAAGCTTTGTAGGTCTTGATTTCAAAGAGTTAAGGTTAAACCTGTGTTGCCCGATAACCGAAATGGCTTTAGACAATGCACCTGCGGCATTTTTAACCGTAAACATAAGGATAAATCTATTATGGCTTTTTGAGGGCTCGTTTGCCGTTGCTGAGAAAACCGCAAAACGGGTGGTGTTTTTATTTGACTCGTTAATGTGGGATTTAATTACACCGAGACCGCTTATTTTTGCCACATCTTCACTGCCGATTGCAGCTACGGTTTTATCCGCCTTTTCATATACAATTTCGGCTGCTTTAGAGGTGTTTTCGGCTTCAACTGCCGTATATCCGTTCTTATTGATAAATTCGGAACACTGTAACAATGCTTGGGGATGGCTTATTACGGTTTTAATTTCGGAAATATCCGCACCCTTTATTCCAATCAAATTTTGCACTATCTCTGTTTCATATATTCCGTTTATATAAAGATTTCCGAAATAAGCAAGGTCAAGAACGGCACCCACATCTCCGCCGAAACTGTTTTCAAGAGGTAAAAAAGCACAATCGCACTCCCCGTTTTCCACCGACTTGTAGGCCATGGCAAAATCCGTACAGGGAATATTTAAAGCGTTTGGAAAAACCTTTCTTGCCGTAATATCGGCAAAAGCACCCTTTGTTCCGCTAAGTGATATTTTCATTCCGTCAAGAAGTCTGTGCTGATACTTTTTCGAAATTTCAATATTACTCCTTAAAAAATCCAAATAATATTTTTCGTATTCTTTGTTATTTATTTTTTTACTGTTAGACCTGATAAGTTGCTCTTCCCTTTGCAAATCATCAATAGGTTTTCCTGTTTTTTGCTTGTATTTTGCAACATCTTTTACGGCGTCCATTCTTTTTTCAAAAAGTTCCGCCATTTGCTCATCGACTTCGCCGATGGTTTTTCTCGCTTTTTCAAGTTCCTTCAAAAGTAACACCAACTTATTTATTGTATTCGTCAAACAGTGCCTTGAATGCGGGTATGGAATTCTTTATTTGCTCATAGCTTACACAATATGCAATTCTTACATATCCCTTGATACCGAAAGAATCGCTTGGCACTAAAAGAAGCTCGTATTTTTTTGCTTTTTCGCAAAATGCAGCGGCATCCGGCTCTAATGATTTTGTAAACAGGTAAAAAGCACCATCCGGACTAACCGATTCATAGCCTATTTCACAAAGAGAATTGTATAACAAATCTCTGTTTGCTTTATACTTTTCAATATCGGGATTAAGCCCATCACATTCTGCCACAACATACTGAAGAAGACTTGGCGCACAAACATATCCCGAAGCCCTACCTGCTCCGCAAACGGCAGCATATACATCACTGCTGTCGGTAGCTTTAGGAGACACCATAATATATCCTATTCGTTCTCCCGGTAATGACAGGGATTTGCTGTATGAATAACAAACTATGGTATTATCGTAAATGTTAGGAATATACGGAACATTTATATCTCCGTAAACTATTTCTCTATACGGTTCATCGCAAATCAAATATATGGGTTCTCCGCTGTTTGAAGAAAAACCGTCTAAAATTCCGGAAAGTTCTGCCAATGCTTCCTCTTTAAAAACAACTCCCGACGGATTGTTGGGCGAGTTAATTATTATCGCCTTTGTTTTATTATTTATTGCATTTTTTACGGCATCAAGGTCAATTTGAAGGTCCCCTTCACGACATAATACCTCTTTTGGAATGGCATCGGCATTTTCTACAAACACACGATATTCCGGGAAAAAAGGTGCTAAAATTATTACCTCATCACCGGGATTGCACAAAGCCTTTAAAGTTATTTCAAGAGATGCCGCAGCACCGCAAGTCATATAAATGTTATTAGGCTCCACATTAAATCCAAATCTGTTTTTAATGTTATTTGAAATAACGGTTCGTGTTTTCAAATCACCAACAGCCGATGTATAACCGTGCAAGGTTGTACTTTCGGTATTGTTAATTAGATTAATAATAGTGTCGTTTACCTTTTTGGGTGCGGGAATATTCGGGTTTCCGAGGCTGAAATCAAACACCTTGTCGGCACCGATTTCACTCTTTCTTTTGTTTGAATACTCAAATATTGCTCTGATTGCAGAGGGCTTTTTTCCGAGGGCTTCCATCTTTTTTGAAATCATACTATCTATCACCTATCTTCAAAAATTAAAAGGTCCGCAAACCGTTACTTAAAACCAAAAGCAACTGAAAGCGGACCGTCCATATAAAGAAATGTAAACCGAAAATTTACAAAGCATACGGGCAGTCCACTATAAAATAATAAAAGAAATAATTAGTTTTCATATCCCGCTGCTTCCTTTCATAACATTACATTCAATAAATTAATTTTACAACAATTATCTTTTGTTGTCAATGCTTTTTTGGATTCATATTTATTTTCATATTTATTTTGCTTTTTAAACATAAAAACGCCGTCTTTCGTACTAAAAAAGTATGACAGACGGCTTGTATTATATTGAGCTCTTTTTCAATGATTTTTTGATTTAATCTTGCGTTATTATAGAATTTGCGGTGAGACACCGTCGACAATATGCTTTAAGCTTGTTCAAACAATAGTATGGCTTCCCGACCGAAAAGATTTAGGTGAACCGAGATTGTATCATTCAAATATAATTTCAAAAAATCTTTCAACAGCAAAGCTTTTATTTGAATTAGTCTTTTCGACGACTGATATGGTTCTTTGCGGTAAAGCTTCAAGCACATTTATCTTAAAAACATCCTTACTGTTTTCGTTCAGTAGTTCTTCTGCTACAAATCCAACCCCTAAATTATTTTTTACCATCGGAATAATTTGGTCTGCGGTTGCGGTTTCAATAGTCGGCGAAAAATCAATTCTGTTTTGAGTAAAAATGTTTTTATAAAGTTCGTATGATGTTGTGGTTTTATCCATCATAATTATCGGATATTCAGCTAATTCTTTTAACGAGTGTTTGCCCGTATGCAATTTCTTAAAGTTGTTTCCGCAAACAGCCACCTCGTTCAATGTCTTCATACAGGTAAATTTTAAACCGTTAATTTTTTCTATCGGTGTTGTAACAACGGAAAAATCAACAAGCCCGTTTTGAAGCGCATTTATTGATTGCCGTGTAGTATAATTCGAAATATTGATTTTGATATTCGGGTACTGTGTATGAAATTTATTTAAAATTGGCAACAGATAACAACGCAGTGCAATATCCGTTGTGCCGATTGAAACAATACCGCTTTCCATTTCCTTTTCGTTTCCGATTTCCTTTTCGGCAAGTTCTATATGTGAAACAGCAATTTTAATGTGTTCGTATAACTTCTCGCCTTGTTTTGTGAGTGTAACTCCTCGGTTTGTTCGGTCAAACAATACACAGCCGAGCTCTTTTTCAAGAAGTTTAATTGTTCTTGTAACATTTGGCTGATTATACAGTAAAAAATCGGCGGCTTTGGTAATACTTCCGTATTTGGCAACATAGTAAAACATCCGATAATAATCATAGTTAACATTCATTTCAATCACCATATAAATATTATATATCAATTATATATAATATACATTTTACACATATCTTTGACAGTATTATAATTTATGGGATAAAAATAGTCAAGGAAAAGGAAATTTTATATGAATAAAAATCTTACTGTTGGAAAGCCCGAAGCAGTGCTTTGGGAATTTTGCATTCCTCTTTTCGGAAGCGTTATTTTTCAACAACTATATAATATTGCCGACAGCTTTGTGGCAGGAAAATTTATCGGAGAAAGTGCACTTGCTTCTGTTGGTAACAGTTACGAGATTACTTTGATTTTTATTGCAATTGCATTCGGCTTAAATATAGGTTGTTCCGTTATTGTTTCAAATCTTTTCGGCGGCAAAAAGCACAAGGAATTAAAAACCGCCGTTTACACAACATTTATTGCAAGTGGTTTTCTTTGCGGTTTATTGATGATATTCGGCTTAGTTTTCAGCAAATCATTATTGCTTCTTATAAACACACCTGCCGAAATCTTTAAATCATCGCAAGTTTACTTGAAAATCTACATATATAGCTTACCTTTTTTGTTTTTCTATAATGTTTCAACAGGCATTTTTTCTGCTTTGGGAGATTCGAAAACACCGTTTTTCTTTTTGATGTTTTCATCGGTCGCAAATATCGGAATGGATATTCTGTTTTCAACTCTTTTTTCATCATACTTCAAATACGGCGTTGACGGTGTAGCGTGGGCAACATTTTTATGTCAGGGAATAAGCTGTATATTTGCGGTATTTTTTGTTTTGAAAAGGCTAAAAGGTATAAAAACGGAAAAAACACCTGCATTTTCGTGGCAGATGCTTTTTGATATTTCAAAGATTGCTATACCGAGTATGCTTCAGCAAAGTTTTATTTCGGTCGGAAACATAATCATTCAGGGTATAATAAATTCATTCGGCACAGGTGTTATTGCAGGATATTCCGCTTCGGTAAAACTCAATAATCTCGTTATAACTTCGTTTACTACTCTCGGCAACGGTATCTCCAATTACACGGCTCAAAACATCGGTGCTCTTAAATTTGAAAGAGTAAAATCGGGATTTAAGGCAGGAATTAAAATAGCGTGGGCGTTGTGCATACCGATTGTATTATTATATTTCTTTGCCGGTAACCGTCTTGTATTTTTGTTTCTTGACAATCCGAGCCGGAGCGCCTTGAAGTCGGGAATAACATTTTTGAGAATTCTTTCTCCCTTTTATTTTGTTGTTTCCGCAAAGCTTGTTTCTGACGGAATTCTTCGCGGAGCAAAAAGGATGAATTATTTTATGATAGCAACTTTTACGGATTTAATACTTCGTGTAATTATTGCAAAAACACTGTCGGCAACCGCACTTGGTTCAACAGGAATTTGGTCGGCATGGCCGATAGGCTGGACCGTTGCAACTATTATATCTGTCATTTTCTATCTTAATACTGTAAAAATAAACAGTAAAACATAAATCCAACCCAACAAATGCGGTTGTTGAAACACAAAGGACGGTTCAATTGTGTTATTTCGCATTGCGTTCCGTCGTGTTTGCTTTCGTAGGGGACGATGCCTACATCGTCCCTTTGGGTTTTACAATGATTTACGGGTG
>DCIE01000013.1:0-25900 GCA_002315765.1 Ruminococcaceae bacterium UBA1734 | reverse complement strand
TCCACCCCTACGATATTTATTTCAAATTACATTGTGTTCCGTCGTATTTGATTTTGTAGGGGACGATGCCCACATCGTCCCTTTGTGTTCCTTGTCGGCTCTTGTGAAATCAATCATCAAGTATTTCGTCAAACTCGAGGTCGTCTATATCGTCTTCGTTTTCTTTGTCAGCATCCATCATTTGCTGTAATGCCATAAATTCAATTCCGTGTTCCAAAGCATCAAGCTTTCCATCACGGTTAAAATCAAATAAGTTTCCGAATATTCCCGGCATATTTATCGCTTCCTTTCGTTTGTTTTTTCTAATAGTCTTATAGCTTATTTGTATTTTTCTATGTGTTTTTTGACTTAATGTCAAGGGATTCATTCAATTTGAGGTTTAAGTTGTTCTCAACCCATTCTTTCATCCTATTATTTCGTTTAAGAACAAATGCTACACTCCTTTCCTTGTATGATAAATACTCCTCGACTGTTTCAGGCAGTGTGTTGTCTCCGAAATTTGAAAAAGGATGAAAGTAATTTATTTTTTCATAATCACTACTTACCAAATCTTGAAAAAAGAAATAATCTACATATCCTTTAAAATTCTCAAACAATGCAAAAAAATCAGTATATGCTTTTAGTTCTTTATACAACGGGCTTTCCTCGTTATTGTAATACCGCCTTATACATTCTAATGTCAAATCAAATCTGTCGTTGATATTTCTGTTTATTCCTCTTGCACGGTTAATGGTTTGCACTCCGCTAATCGTGTTATTTGGAAAAATCGTATAAGCACCAACTGTATTTGCAATATATAAAAAGTGTTCAATTTCCATACTGTCGACTTGTTTTATGATGCTTTGATATCTTTTCCAGCGGGAATAAGTGTGTGTAATTGAATCACTTCCAAAGCTAAAGCATCCAGCATCTGAGGTGTTTTTTAATTCGTTGTCTAATATCAATTTGTTCCCGTTGGGAAGTTCTTTGCTCCACAACAACCTGTGATATGATTTCAAAGTTTTACTGTATGAATCGGGGTCTTTGCCATTTGAATCAGTTGACACATCAAATGTTGTATCAAAAATCAAGTTGCAAGTTTTATTTACTAACGGTGAATAAGTCATTATTCTTCCTCCCATGTTTTCAGTATTTCTATCGCTTTTTCTTTTGAAATGTCTTGGAGCCTTTCCCAACACCCTTGACCGAGAAAAATCGCACGCATATATTCTCCGTCATCCTCTAAATCATTTAAGCGAAAGTCGGCTTTTTCTATTTGCTTATAAACTCCGGCTTCATTTTTTATTATCAACACTTCAAATGTTTTATCGTATTCAAAGTGCACTCCACTATGTGCAAATTCAAATATTTCGTCCGAATTTAGCAGGCGTTCGTATTCTTCTTCGTCCATAAACATTAGGTGTTCGGTAGCTCTTACGGCAAGTCTTTTGCGCAAATCCGTTTCTTTTTTAGTCGGGTTTTCGCTTTTTTTCCCCTAATTCCGTCAACCATTTGTTCGACAATATTGCCTTTATCCTTGAAATTTTTCATTAAATCACCTGTACACTTATCGTTTCAACTTGCCGTTGCCTAAAACGGATAAAACCTTGTAAAAATTATCCTCACTATTGAGTTGTTGCCAAGAAAACGATAGTATTTCCTCGCTAAAATCATCTGCCGATGAAACTATCCATATTCCTTCTTTTGAAGCAATAACAGCATATTTTACTTTTAACATATTCGCATAACTTCTTGCTTGTGTTTTAGTTTCCTCAAGAAATTTTTGTGTTGGTATCGTTAGTTTTGCCTCAATAATGAAATCAGCAGAATAATGTCCTTTTGACACAGTGGGGTTAATAGCAAAATCGGGAATAAGAGCATGATTATGATTGCCTATTTCTATATACATTTGTTTAAGGTAATCTTTTTCGGAATACCCAAGTGTTGCAATAAACGGCTTTATCAATTTGTTTTCAACATCTTTTTCAATTGAGTATTCGGTATTATCTACATCAGATACATATTTGAACTTAAACAGATTGGCTTTTGACATATCAATTAAACGATTGTAATATGACGGATATAATTCAACGCCGTTAATGCCTTGCATATTCTTTCGTACAATAGGTAGATTTTTGAAAATCTCATCTTGTTGAAGCTCTTTTTGAGATATTCTGTCAATTTTTTGCGGTTTTGCAATATAGGTACAGCGATAATAATAAAAAAACGGGTCATTAAAACCAACAGAAACACTCTGCCAAATAGAATCAATAGCACTAATCGGAGATTTCAGATACATAACAATCATATCGCCTGCTAATGTATCGGGATTACATTGCCAAGGTGTAATAATATCAGTATCGTCAGATAAAAACCAATCATCTTTTGTAGCACCAATAAAGTATGCACTTTTGGGTTCCGGCAATTCTTTAATTATATAGCTCTCTGTACCACAGATATATTTTGGGGCAAAATCATAGAGAAAAGCACACAATTCATACTGCGACATATTATGCTGAATTCTAAATTTATACAACGATTCGCATAACTTGCCATAATAAAAAAATCTGCCTTTATAATCTTTTTTGATGGGCATTTCGGGTATCGCAATATCAAATTCTTGTGCGATTTTTTCAACAACATTAAAGTTACATTTGAAATAATAAGGAAAAAACAATTCTGAAATTTGATCAAATAAGTATGTTGAATAATATGCTATTGAATCAGAAAAGTTTATAAATATTTCTTCTGGCGACACATTTTCATTTATTAAATCGTTATATATTTCCTCAAGAGCAGAGAAAACAGAATAATCTTTATTATCTTTAAGAGCATAATCGAATCCAGGATAATACTCTTCAAAACATAGTTCATCATGTAAAGATTGATTTAATGTTTTGCTCGGACAATATACATTATGAAATTTACATATTTCATTAGCGTAATCGCCCGAAAAACCATTGCTGTAACTGTTTTCAAAAAAGGCAACCGTATTATTTCCATCACCTTTCAAATATGTTTCCCACACAAATTTATTTAGCATACAGTCCGACCTCCAACAACAAATTGTATACATTAAAAATTTATTAACTTTATTTTTTCTTTTTTTCTTTTCTATATTCTACCACAAACCACAGTCCCAAACAAGGGACAGTAAAGTAAAAAGTCGGCACAAAAGCCGACTTTTTATAATTAGAATGTAATTGTTTCGGGTGTTGATGTAAAGGAAGAAAAGGTTGCGGTAGCATTCTTAAAATAAAGCACCTGAGTATTATCATCGTTTTCGTCATACATACCGCGAAGCATAGGGTAGGCGTCAAGCATTGATTTTTTCGCTTCTACACGGTCGTCATCCACAAGCTCACCGGATAAACGAAGCCATGTGCCGTCCTTAAAAGCGCATAACTCAACCTTCGGATTGATTGCAATTTGTTTTGATGTCGGCTTAACCTTGCCGGTTTGAATATATAACTTACCTTCAAAAATATGAATAGTTCCAAAGGGTCTTACCCTCGGTTGGTCGCCATCCATTGTCGCCAAATAATATGTTTCGGCCGACTTCAAAAAATCTAATACTTTTTGCATACAGTACACTCCTAATAATAAGTAATAGCGTGATTGCTTCTTTCCCGGTCATTTGTTTTCCGGAATTTCACCGTGCTCTTTTTCGTATTTTTCAATACATTTTCTTACCAAATACAAAATTTGATTGTTCAAAGAACAACCTTATTAAGCGGAAATCAACTATTTCCCCATAATAAATCAATCAAAATATCCTTTATACTCTATTTTTTTATCGCTGTTTGGGAACAGGTGTGCGTAAAGCTCTATAAAATAATCGTCCGTCATACTTGCTATGTAGTCAACCACTATTTGATTCGGCTCTTCCGCCTCATAAGGTTTTTCTCTTTTATAATGTGCCATATTCACATAGGAAATATGATGCTTATAAATTATTGAATTTGTGTCCCCTTTTTGCAAATCGGAAAGCAGTTTTTCATACATTTCCCTCATCATCGGTTTTACAACTGATGTTAATCTTTCGCTTACCGATTTATCGTTGTATATCAGAGCATAATTATCCGCTTTCGCTTTTTTAAGTGCTTCAAAATGCTCTTCGTCCATTTTTATATAAGGTTTGCCGTAGCTGTTTTCAATGATATTTACCATTAAATTGTTTATAATCTCGGCATTCAGCACACCGATAGCACCGCCCGAATATTCGTCATCGTTTAGAAGTTCGGCTCTTTGGGCGTCTTGTCTGTCTTTGCCCAAATAAGCGATAATATCGGAAATTCTGACAACGCAACCCTCCAAAGTGCAAGGGGTTAATTGCTTTATGTTCGCTTTGTCTAAATAACAGTTTTCTATTTGTTTATCAAATTCTATAAAATCGTTTAGCGGTTTCGGTCTATATTCCGACAGTTCAAATTCGCCATCGTGAGAGGCGATTCCGTTTAGTGTTTGAAGACTTATATTATAAGGAAAGATTTTATCAAGTACTCGAACGGAATGAATATTATGAGAAAAATGTCTGCCTGTTTTTTCAAAATATATTTCGTCAAGAAAGTTTTCGCCGGCATGACCGAAAGGGGTATGTCCTATATCGTGACCTAATGCTATCGCCTCGATAAGTTCAAGATTTAGTCCTAACGCCTTGCCTATTGTCCTTGCAATTCGGGAAACGAGCTGAACATGAAGTCCGCGCCTTGAAATATCGTCATTTTTATAAAAGGAAAACACCTGAGTTTTATCCGCATAACGATTATAATAAGGGCAGTTTAGTATTTTGTCACAATCTCTTATAAACGGCGAACGAATAACATTCGGCCTATCGTGAGAATTATCTCTGCGAATAGCATATTCGTCAAAAAACTTATACTCGCAAATGCTGTTTTCAAGTATTTCTTTTGATATTTCACTACTTAAACTCTCGTAATTCCCCATATTTTCTCACCTTATTTCAGTAAAACAATAATAACAAAACCATCAGTAACAGTATAAAAATTTCTTTAATTATTATAGTCAAAATCCAACTGAAATTCAAGTTAGAACTTTTTATTTTTTATCCTAAGTCGTCAAAAGTTTTCAGCATTATTCAAACGCATATTGATTGATATAAGTAACGCTTTCGGGTACGGATATAGTTAGATTTTCACAGGAGGAAAAAGCGGCAAATTGTATATTCTTTTAACAATTTAAACCAAGCTACTGCGATATCTTTTGGTATCAAATTTGGTTCTATTTCTTTATCCCAAAGTTCTTTAACTGAAGTAACTCGACCGTCTTTAATGGTAGGTATTCTTTTGATATTAATATTTTCAAAACTCTCTTTTAAATTCATAATGCGCTTAAATCCCCCATACAATAAAAATAATTAAAAATCTCAAACCGGATTTGTGCACATTATAGCATAATTTCCGTTATTTGTAAATAGTTTTTGTGAGGTTTTTACGGTTTTGCAGTCCAAAATATTGGACTGCGTTTTATAAATTTTCCGAAAAAACTATTCACTTTTTTAATATCAATATGTTATAATGCCATCACAAAAAATATTTTGGGAGGTTATTTCATGGAAAGACCGTCAAAAACACAACTTTTAGAAGGGGCAATAAAATTTTGGCTTTTATCTCAAAAGCAAGAAATTGTCGAGCTAAATAACAACTTCAATTTATCAACAAAGGAAGGTGAAATGTTAATAGGATACCTTTTTATGATTGATATAACAAATGAAAAAACGCTTGAAATCATTAACAATAACTCCGATACATATAATAGAATTTATTTGGTTTATAATAGTGAAAAGCGCTATAACGAAGATAAAAACAAAATTCCATCAAATATCGGAATGATTGTTTGCGACAATTTATACGGTTTTGGAAATATGATTAAAGTCATGCGTGAATCAACCATAAACGATGTCGCTTACGGTTATGATTTGCCCGAAAAGAAGTGTTCTTGCAGAACTACTATGCAGGGTGACGGAATGAATATTCATTATGAAGCGCTATACGGTTTTACCGGCGATAAGGTGCCGAATATTACTTTAAATCTTTCAAAAGAAATGCAAAACATCATTTCCAATAAATTTGAAAATGAATATAACATAAATGTTGCATTCACAAGTACGGTATCAACAATCAGCGAAACACATGGTTTGCGTTTGATTTCGGAATATGAAAACAAGACCGGAAAAGATTTTACAGAAGATGAAAAGCGGCAAATAATAAATGAACTTTCAAAAGTAAAAAAGGCAGACGGCATAAATCCGGCTTGTTTAATGCTTTTCCCGAAAGATAAGGAAATTTTAGATTTTACCCCGATAAACGAGGATAAATATAACGGGTTGCCGATTACCCATTTTCGTCACTACGATTTGTGGGATGCTGTCCCATATCTCGAAATCATGCCTACGGATTTCTGCGATTTTCTGCAAACTCTTGAATTTGAAACCGGTGTAAATATTAATGATGTCCCCGTAAACGCAAAAACATTACTCGAACTTGCAAAAAACGATGATTTAGATGGCATTACGGAATTTGGGACAGAATATGTTTCAAAAATGATTAAAGTCGCAAATCCGCAAACTTTTTCGGATTTAATAAAGATTAACGGTCTTGCCCACGGAACAGGCACTTGGGAAAACAACGCCGAGGATTTACTCAAAAATGGGATTTGTAAATTAAGCGATATTCCCGCAACCCGTGACGATATTTATAATGATTTGGTATCACACGGTTTGGAAAAAGACAAGGCGTTTTATTATTCCGAAATTGTCCGCAAAGGATTCTTGGCAAAGGGACGGCTTTCAGATGAAGAAGTAAAAGAATTTGAGAATGCTTTGACTACTATCGGTATGCCCGATTGGTACGCAAAATACTGCGAAAAAAACCTTTATATGTTCCCGAAAGCCCACGCTTGTGAATATACTCAAACTGCCGTTATCGAAGCTTGGTATAAGAACAAATATCCCGATTTATATAAATCACTGTTTGAATAATCTTTTTTCGGATTCCGAGCTGATTTTTTCTAAAATTGCCACATTTTGTCCATTTTCTATGATATAATGAGTGAAAATACTTTGATGACGAAGAATAACCGAAAAAATTGTCGAATTTGCGAATTGAAAAATATGGTATTTAATAGTAAAATAAAGGTTGGAATACATTTCCGACAAAAGTGAGATGTTAAAATTGGAAATAAGGCTTGACTATAAAGGAAACCGTGGGTTTAGATTGCTTAACATTTATGAGCGACTGAATAACGGTGAAATAATCAATAAATCCGAATTGGCGGACGCATATAATGTTTCCGAAAAGACAATTCAAAGGGATATTGACGACCTTCGTGCATATCTGTGCGAAACGCATTTTGATGACGGCGAAGCGGTAATTAAATACAGTAAATCAAAAAACGGATATTATCTTTCAAAATTTAGCAGAGATTGGTTGTCGGGGCAAGAGGTTTTGGCAATATGTAAGGTTTTGCTTGAAAGCCGAGCATTCAGGAAAGAAGAATTAAACGATTTTCTTTCAAAACTAACGGCTCAGGTGTTGCCCGAAGAACAAAAACAAATAGATAGGCTTATCGCAAATGAAAGATTTTATTATGTTCCGCCAAAGCATAATAAAAATATCTTATCGCAGATTTGGGAAGTGGCGAACTACATAGTTAAAAATACTATTATATCCTTTGCGTACAACCGAAAAGACGGTGTGAAAAAAGATAGACTTGTAAAACCCGTTGCGGTTATGTTTTCGGAGTATTACTTCTATTTGATAGCATTTATGGCTGACGATAGCAAGGACTATCCGACAATTTTCCGTATAGACCGAATGGAAAATATTAAAGGGACAAGCGATAAATTCTCTATTCCGTATAAAGATAAATTCAACGACGGAGAGTTTAGAAAAAGAGTACAGTTTATGTATTCCGGCGAGCTTCGTAAGGTAACCTTTGAGTTTTCGGGCGAAAGCTTGGAAGCGGTTCTTGATAGACTTCCCACAGCGGAGGTTATCGGGAAAAAAGACGGTGTATATACAATCCGTGCCGAAGTTTACGGCAACGGTATTGATATGTGGCTTAAAAGCCAAGGGGAAAAGGTTAAGGTTATTAAAGAATAACGGAGGGATTGTTGTGTCATTTTTGAATCTGTCGGGAGAAAAATATGTTTGTGAAAAATGCGGAAAAACATTAACGGTGAAACTTGAAAGAACCGGCGAGTATCAAATCGGCGATATGGCGGTTTTTGAACAAAAATACATAAACGAAGAATTGAATTTTTCGGAAGCAGAAAAAGACATCTACTATTATTATCATAATGTGCTTTGTGAAGACTGCGCCAAAAAGGTGCGAAACCCATATTATTTTGATGAAAATGACAATCTTGGAATTTTGCTGAATAGATTCTATGCTTTTGAAAACGAAATTGACGAGTTGCCTTGCCATTATGTTGAGGGTGTTTTATCTTCTCTTAACAAAGAAAAACTTATGGATATGATTGGTAATGTCATAGCAAAAACACAAAATACCCACGATACGCCAAAGAAGCTTTTGAAAAAACGACTCCAACTTATTAAGACCGAGCTTACCGATTTAATAAATAACGGCTTTGAAAAATCGGAACAATATATTCGTTTTAAGACGGAAATGCCGGAGTTAATTGATGGCATTAAATCCGAAGCTAAAAAAATCAAACAAAAAACTATTTTGATTCTTGAAGATGTAATGGAACCTCATAATCTTAATCCGTATGTTGAACACGAACTGACAATAGCCGTTCCAACTGAAAAGGATAAGGATTTTAATGTTTATACATACGCTAATGGCAAAGACTTTACAAAAAATATGCTTGATGAAATTTCGGAATTCTTTGAGGAGTCAGAAGAACAACTGAAATACAACATAAACGATAAAACAAAAAACAAGCTTAAAGATATGATGAAATTCTTATCGGAACACGGTATAACCGAGGAAGATGTATTGAATTAAAATATAAAATCGTGCCGAAGTTTACGGCTACGGTATTGATATGTGGCTGAGAAGTCAATGAAAAAGTTAAAATCACTTCGGTGAAATAAATATTTAAAGTGAGGAAAATTTTATGAACACAACAGACTTTGCAAATCAATTTGGTTTAACAGGAACACAAGCATCAATTTTGTTTGCTCTTGAAAGATTAATTGCTATCAATGATGTAAACAAAGAAACCCCTTTAAGCAAAGATTATCAATTAAAACGAAAGTGGGTTACCGATTGGACAAACATAATAAAACAAAGTAATGGAGCAAATGAGTCTATTATTTTGTGTGAAGATGTGAATGGATTGGCAAAATATTGCAATGAAGAGTTAAATCAAAACCCTATAAAAACATGGTTTTATTTAACGATTCTTGAATCAGTTGCCTTTGTACCATATTTTTCTATTACTAATAACAAAGATGAAAATAAAAAAATATCTAAATTAAAATTCAAAAAACAGATTGAATTTATACAACAGTTTGTAAACAAAGTTTTGCCAAACAACTTAGATTTGGTTGAAAGATATGACAAAATGTATTGTAATGCAATTTGGAAAGGAAAGGGCGGAACTAAAAAAGTAGTTCTTAATACTCTTACTGTTATTACAATTTCTGCCATTGCAGCGGTGGCAGCAGTGATAGGAGCACCTGGACTATCCGTTGCTTTGGTCGGCACAAATTTTGTAGGATTGAATGGTGCAGCATTGGTAAGTGCATGTTTGGCTTATCTTGGCGGAGGTGCTATAGCGGCAGGAGGATTCGGAATTGCCGGCGGAGTATGTGTATTAGCCGGTGGCGGAGCGCTTTTGGGCGGTGCTATTGGCGGAGGTGCGGTTGCGATTGGAAATGCTATTGCAAAATCCAGTCCAAAGTTTGCATTATCGCAGGCAGCAAAATTAGATGTTGTTTTGAGAGAAATTGTATTGAATAATCAAAAAGATTTGAAATCAGCTCAAGAAATAATAAACAATTATTTAACACAAATAGATGAACTAAAAAGAGAATTGAACAAATTAAAAAATTCTGACGAAAAAAATAAAAATGATATAAAGAATCTAAAAAAATCTATTGAATACATGGAAATGATTTTTAATGATATGAGAAAGTTCAAAAGTTCTTTTGAAACTGGTTTAGGATATGCAAGATAAATTGTTTGACGTATCAAATATAATATCGCCATTATCCCAAGCATTGTCAGCAATAAAAACAGATGTAACCGAGATGAGTGTTGACGTAAAAGACAGTCAGGAAGAAATCAAAGCATTGTACTCGCAAATTCGAAATATCTCCGACAGTTTATACTTAAATCTAAATCTTTCACAAGAACAAGAAGATTTTGATGAAATTGATGAAGAAATCAATTTGTTAATTCTTAATGATTTTAAAAAAGTAAAAGCTTTTCCAAAATTAGATAAGTATGATATTTTTGTTTGCGGTATTGCCGGTGTTATTTCTGTAATCATGGATTTTTTATTAGTTGGAACTCCGGAGATTGTAAAAATTTATAAAGGCGGAGAACGGTTTGACGGTTCTATTCTTACAAAGGCTATTAGAAATGTTGGAAACGAAAAAATCAAACCCTTTACAGACTTGCTTTGTTCTAAATTTCGAGTACCTTATGATATTTCTGCAATTCCGGATGGAATGTATCCACAAAATCATCGATTAAGAAATTTAGCTCATGACCCTATATTTGGACTTTTATTTGCTATTTTTGATATTAGGTGCAACACTACTACATTTATTGATGATTCAGGATTTTTAAGAATAGTTGAAAACACAAAATATCATAGTACATTAAAGCAAAAAATATTTCCTGTATTTTATTATTTAGGTCATATTCTATCTGATTTTTTTACGGCGAGAGGGATTCCTATTCCGGGTTTTTTTACCACTCAGTTTTTTAGAGATGGTGCATCTGATTCGTCAATAGCAAGCATAGCAGAAGATATGTATTTAAATGGATATGACAGCAGACATCTTTTATCAATGAGTACGCCTGTGTTAGCAAAAACAATTATCATAGAAAGTTATTTGAGAATAAAAAGTAAGAGTCAAGATAACACTTCTATTTCATTTGTTGAAAAGGAAATATCTGATTTAAATAAAAAAATAAAAAAAGAAAAAATGCTAATGATTGCAGATTCTATCGCCGTTACCGGTAATTTAGTTAAAATATTTGCGCCACCTTATTGTGGTAATCCATGTTCAATTAATATTGCAGAATGGATTGATTTTATTGCAGAAGGTATAAAAATTATTAAGATAGCAAATAGAGATAAATCTACTGAACAAATCCTTTCAAATCGAGATGTTATTAACGAAAACTGGGAGTTATTAAAGCATACGATTGAATAGGATTTGTCCTCATTTGCCCAGCATATGTTAAAACCTTATAGCCAAAAAAGCTCATAAGACTTTCATGCCTTGTGAGCTTTTTTAAAAGTCACACTCATAAAATATCAAATTTCCTTTTCCAAGGCCCCTTTCCAACAGTTGCAAGAATTTATTTACATGTAATATCAATTCTTGAAATAACTATTTTTAGCAATGATTTTGGCTATTTAGTCAATTAAAAATCAGTAATTCAATACCTAAGCCGTTCGGCGGAAACTATGTGAAACCATTCACTGCGTGAGGTTTTATGAGTGCACCAATCACTGAATCGGTTGAAACTGAAAATAACCGTGTGGGCATAATATCTTCTGTTAATGATATCAAGTGCTGTGTAGATGTCCTCTACTTCCCGTTTCCCGTATCTTGTATCAAGCGAATGCACAAAGATAAAATTATAGGAAATCTCTTTTGTATCAATAGAATAATCAATAAAAGTCAATTAAAATCGGCATGCCAAAATTATGCCAACCTAAACAATCTTAAAACAATCCAAAATTTATCATAAAAATCCCGAAACCTGCATAAACAGTGCGTTTAGGCTAATTTTAAGCAAAAGAAAAACCACCTTGAAAGGTGGTTTTTTGGCTGGGGAATAGGGATTCGAACCCCAACAAACAGAGTCAGAGTCTGTCGTGCTACCGTTACACAATTCCCCAAAATTCTGCAACGCAAAATATTATATACTATTTTCCGTCTTATGTCAAGGTGTTATTGGAACCTTTTTTAGTTTTTTCTAACTTTTTTGGCATTTAACACTGTTTATATAATTTATTATGCCAAAATTACGGATAATATTTGCACACTGTTGCCAAAGCAATGATTATATAAAATCCGCATTATGGATGTTATGTGCTTATGTATTGAAACAATCGGAATCAATAAAATCACGAAGAACAACAATAGCGCCATTACTGTTTATATAGTATATTTTCGGCATTTGGCGTGAAAGAAACAAAACGGTTCCTTCGGTAACTGAGTAGGCTCCGCAACGGTCAAATACGAGGCAGTCTCCTATCGATAAGTTAGGCAATCCTACCCTTCTTACAAGCACATCCGCCACTGTACAAAGACTTCCGCACAGGCAATAGTCCTTTTTCATTTCAGGAGTTCTAATTGCATTTTCCAAATTATCGGGTTCTATGCCCTTTTCTTTGCTTAAATAGTAGATTGGCGGTACTTGCATACTCATAGTTTGTCCGTAATACTTCAGGTGGTGTATTCCTCCATCAAGAATCACAAAATTCACATCGTTATTAGTTTTGATATCCTTAACTCCAGTAACGTACATACCACAAGGGGCAGCAACAAATCTTCCGAATTCAAGTGCTAACGGATATTTTTCGGAAAATGGTTTTAAAATTGCAGCTAACCTCAACAATTCCTCTTTTTCACTTTCCTCATAGGGAGGATTAAAATAATTTACGCCGAGCCCAGGACCGTATTCAATCATTTTAGCAGAATAATCTAATTCTTCTTTTAATGTTTTAAGAAAACTGCCTATATGTTCTAAATCTTTTTCAATCTGTTGGAATTTCTTCTGGGTTCCCGAATAATAATGAAGCCCAATAATTTCAACATTTGAAAACTTTTCTTTGTTTTTAATAACAGAATATATGCTGCTATCCGACATACCGAACTGATTTCCACTGGTAAGACGAAGCAACACTTTAACATTTTTATTTAGCTTTTTCGCAACTGTTTGTTCGATTTCTATGTGTCGTTCGCTTTCGGCAGTTAATATATCTACGCCGTAGTTTATGGCTCTTGTTATATCCGCCTCTTCTTTCATAACACCAGAATACAATATTTTTTCGTGAGGTATATTATTCTTTTCACAAATTGTAAGCTCACCCGGGCTACATACCTCAACATGTTCAAGTTCACTCGGCAATTCTTTAATTAAAAACGGATTTGCCTTTATTGAATAACAAATGGGAATGTTGCCCAGCGCTTTCCGGATAAGCGCAATTCTATTTTCAAATTGATTATATGAGAATAAATAATAAGGTGTACTATTCATATAGTTGGCTCCGCTGATTATCCTAATCTTTCAATCATTGCCACAATAGCATTAACACTGTCAAAATTTTCAGGCACTAACTCTTTTGTGGTAATGGTAACATTAAACTCATCCGCAAGTTCTGAAATTATTGATACAAGGTCAAAAGATTCTAAAATTCCGTTTGTTATCAAACCCTCGGTATCCTCAAACGAAACATCAGGTCTAATTGATGTTAAAATTTCCAAAACTGTTTCTCTCATAAGTAATTTCTCCTATCTTATCTTAAAATAATTTTGTATGTTGTTAGCGTCTATTTTTCCGTTGGGTAAACGGGGAATAGCATCAGTGTTTACAATCTTTCTTGGCACCATAAAACCCGGAAGTGCCATTCTTAAGCCTTTTGCAACATCACTTATCAAAGCATTTCCTGTATATAATAAGCAAATTGTTTCTTTTCCTAAATTATATATACAACAGCATTCTTTAACACCGTCAATCTTTGTAGTGGCAAATTCAATTTCATCAAGTTCAACCCTATGGCCCATATGTTTAATCTGACGGTCTTTCCTGCCGTGAAATTCAAGCAGTCCGTCATCTCGCAATCTTCCTATATCTCCTGTGCGGTACATTCTTTCAAAATAATTTGGCTGGCACGGATTTTGAATGAAACTTTCTGCGGTTTTTTCAGGAGAATTATAGTAACCCAAGGCAAGAATAGGCCCTAAAACACAAATCTCCCCTAATCCGCCCTCTTTTACCTCCTTATCGTTTTCGTCAAGAATCAAAATACGATAATTCTTGTAAGGACGACCTATAGGTAATACCTCGTCTTCATTTACAATATGGTCAACCTCATAATATGTACAGGAGGCGGTGGCTTCAGTAGGCCCGTATTGATTGACAAATTTTGCATTTTCGAGATTTGTTTGGAAAAGCCTTAATACCCTAGACGGCATAACCGAGCCGGAAAAACAGATTTTTTTAAGAGTTGTTAATTTTTCCCCGGCAAATGCCCCTAAAGAACTTAAAATGGTAAAAGCCGATACACTCCAACCGACAGAAGATATTTTGTTTTTGTTCATAAGTCGAAACAGTCTATCCGGCTCCATAAAATATCCCTTTGGTATAATGAATGTTTTTGCCCCCGTTTTCAAAGGAATATAAATGTCTCTTACTGCTGCAATATAATCTAATGGCGATTGGTTGCCTAAAACATCAGTGCCATCAATACCCATAACTGTAACATAAGCATCAATATAGCACATAAGCGATTCGTGAGATGTTATAACGCCCTTGGGATTTCCCGTAGAACCCGAAGTGAAAATAATATAGAGCGGGTCGGAAATAGTAGCATTATCCCTAATGCGTTTTAAGAGAATATCATTAATTTTTGAAGAAAACAGTTCTTCAAGTTCTAATACCTTAATATTTCCGGCAAGAAGTTTTACATGCTCAATATTCTGTTTATCGGCAACAATAATTTGGGGACTGAGAGTTGTAAGTATATTTTTAATTCTTGCGTCAGGCAAAGCTGCGTCAATCGGAGCATACGCATGTCCCGAATAAACCACTCCTAAAAAACCTGCTATTGTATTAATATTACGTCCTGTAAAAACAGCTATCGGTGTGTTATCTTGGCAAAATAACGCAAGACCGCTTCCCACAGCTTTAGCCTTATTTTGAAGTTCCGAAAAACTGATTTCATTTTCCATATCAGAAAAAGCTGTTTTTTCGGGTTGACACAAAGCCGTTTTTTCAAGCCACTCTAAAACACTGCTTTTCAAACCCCGCCACCTCCGAGAAATTACTTAATACTCTTTAACAACTGATTATAATCACTGTAAAAAAATTCGTTTTGATTTTCATTTGTATATATTAGGGAAAGCGCTTTGGTTTGCCTATCGGCAAAAGTTCCCATCATATGACCGTCTTTATCAGTAAAATCACTCTCATCACCCAAACGCTCCAAATATTCGCTTTTTACAAAGTTCATATCAAAAAATTTAATATTTCGTTTGTTACAAAACTCATGAAAATATCGGTGAACTTCACTGTAATTTTCTTTTTCATCACAAAGACGGGCAATAGGTATTGCCGAAATAACGCAAACCAGTTCAATTTCATTATTATCACAATAATTTCTCAATCTATCGAATGCGGAAATTGTGCTTTCTAAAACCTTGCTTTCGTTAAAACTTGTTACAAAATACTCCGAATCATTACGAGCTACACCTTTCCTGTATCCACGACCGATATATTGATATGCTTTTGAAACTCCGATTGCCTCATAAATATCGTTTATTGCTTTTTCGTCATTGTTGCGATAATCCCTGCTAAGCTTACATTTCACATACTTCAGGTTATTGCCGATTGTATCTTCATTAACGCAATAATTAAAAAATGTATCGTTATAATTGCGGTTTAAAAGTACGGTTTTCACATAGTCAATTTTATCAAAAAAAGAACAGATTGAAATGGCATTTGCATCCCTACCGGCATAAAAAGCATCCTTACCCTGCCAATATGTAGGGTCTATTTCAAAAAAAACGCGTTTTGTGTTGTTGTTTTTGTCGGCTATTTGTTTTAAATAATAGTATTGATCTCCCAAAGGTAAAAGACGGCGGGAACAATTAATAGTTGCTGTACTTTTTTCGTTTGCCTTCATTTCATCGTCAAAGACAACCGGATTAAAGCCGGTTTCACCATGAGATTGACCTAAAATTACGGTATCATATTTTTCATTCTGAGCTTCTTTTAATATTATTTTCATTGCTGAAGGCTGTGCTATTACAAATTCAAGACCGGCAGAGCTAAGAATAAGAACCAAAACAAATATCAAAACTCTTCTAAAAGTTTGCATACATAAAGCCCACCTCTCCTAAAGGACGGCCGAAACATGCGATTACTTCGATAAGTGCCACCCATATTATAACCTTCACAAAATAAGGAAGTTTGTTGATTTTTTCCCTGACATTTATTCCGTTTTCTTTAATAATACTTACAGCTAAAACGACTAAACAAAATGGCAGTATTGCCATAATTTCATTGGCGTTTACAGCATCAAATGAAGACGAAAAATATGTAGGCGTAACTGTAAATATGTTTTTTATATAACCCAAGGCTTCCCATGCCGAATTTGCACAATCAAAAGCCCAGCCCAAGGTTACAATCACAAGTGTTCTCGCAATAAATACTAAACTCCAGATTTTAGATTCAGATGTAATATTCAGTTTCTTTCGACAATTTGCGTAAAAATCTACCAACAGCGCACTTATTGCTAAAATAATACCGTTATAAAGTCCCCATCCCCAAAATATGGAACCGGAACCGTGCCAATACCCGACAAGCAAAAAAACCACAATATCGCAAATTGCAATTTGAATACGGTTTACAGTCGTTCTTGAAATTTTCTTTTTAAGAGATCGTTTGAATGATGTCATTGGTTTTGAAAGCGAAAGCGGATAAAAAACATAATCTTTCATCCAGGAGCCGAGGGTAATATGCCAACGGCGCCAAAACTCCCCAAGAGATTTTGAAAAATAAGGCTGACAAAAGTTTTCGGCAATACGGATATCAAAACATTCCGAAACACCTCTAACAACATCAATACCGCCGCCGAAATCACAATACAACTGTATCCCATAGCATACTAAACCAACAACAATAGTACTGCCGTTTTCGGTGTTTAAATCGAAGGTTCTATCAACTATTCCGGCAATTTTATCGGCAATAACCAATTTTTTGAAAAAGCCCCAAAGCATAAGTTGGAGTCCGAATTTAAGATTGTCAATATTAAATTTATGTTCTTTAAAAAATTCGCCGGACAATTCTCCGTATCTGCTGATAGGACCTTGTATCATTTGAGGAAAATAACAGGTAAAAAGAAGTATTTTCCCATAGTTTGTCTCGGCTTCTATGCGTCCCCAATAAACATCTAAAAGATATGAAACTATTTGTAAAGTATAATATGAAATTCCCAAAGGAACGATTAAATTATCAAAAAGAAAAACGCCCTTTGTTGAGGAAAAAGACCGATAAAAAATATTAATTATAGGTTCCAAATATTTTACGCAAAATAAAATACCAATATTGAAAACGAGAGTTAAAACAAGAATTGTTTTGCGCTTTTTATTAACAAAGTCATATTGACTGTTTTGAAAACATTTTGCCGAATAAAATACAGAAACACTTGATGCGAAAATAAATACTATTGCACGATAATCTTTAATAGCGACAAAAAACAAACTAACAAATACCAAAAAACACCATTTAGTCTTTTGAGGTAGCAAATAATATATTAAAAGACTAATTGCAACAAAACTTAAAAAAGCCAAAGTTGTAATATCCAAAATTGTTCCTCCAAAACACACATAATAAACCATATTTATACTACTATAATCGTTAATGTTTGTCAATAAAAGAATCTGTTCGTACAAAAAATTCTAACTTTTTTCAATTATACAATATCCGTAGGGTTTAAGTTTTAAATGTTTTTTGTTTACGGAAATGTTTTCACCGAAAAGGATATTTGTTTCTTCTCCCACAAAAATATCCGTACTTTCGCTATTTCCCGAATTTACTCCCACGATTATTTCCTGTTTGGTATTTAATGTTCTTTTGAAAACAAGGGTATTATCGGAAGAAAAAACCGTTTCGTATTCTCCTCTTGCAAAAACCTTGTGGCTTCTACGCAGTTTTCCTATGGCTTTGTAATAATCTAACAAATCCGTATTTTCTCTGCCCCAAGGGTAACAAGCTCTGCAAAACGGGTCGCCGTAGCCTTGCATTCCCGCCTCATCGCCGTAAAACACAGATGGTATTCCCGGCAAAGTGAATTGTAATACAATGGCTATCTTCATTCTAAGTACTGCGAAATTATACTCGTCCCAACTTAAAACCTGTTCGGATTGCCACTTTCTATCGCCGATAAATTGACCGTATCGTGCAATTGATGTTATTGCTCTTGCGGTATCGTGGGTTCCGATATGATTCATAAGCAAATTTACCGATTCTTTGGGGTAATTTTCAAGTATAGTAAGTACTGTTTCGTTTAGTTTTTCGGCATTTCCGCAACAAACATAATTAAGTATTGCCTCTGAAAAAGGATAGTTCATAACCGAATCAAGCTGATTGCCAAGCAAAAACTTTCTTCTTGCTCCGTAGCTCACCTTATTTGAAGCATCTTCCCATACTTCGCCTAAAATATACGAATCTTCCCTTTGGCGCTTTACACTATTTCTGAACCTTTCTAAGAACAGGTCGGGAAGTTCATCGGCAACATCAAGTCTAAAGCCTAAAATGCCGGTACTCATCCATTTTTCCACAACACCGTCTTTGCCGGTTATAAAGCTTAAAAAAGCCTCGTTCTCCTCTTTAACCTCCGGAAGAGAAGGCACTCCCCACCAAGCTGAATATCCGCAGTCGTAATTTCCGAAAGAATACCAAGCACGATAGGGTGAATTATAATCGAAATATGCTCCGCCCTCTCCGTATCTTTTATATTTATCAAAATAAATACTGTCATCTCCGGTATGGGAAAAAACTCCGTCTAACAGGATTTCAATGCCGTACTCTTTTGCCTTTTCGCAAAGTTCCCTTAAATCCTCTTCGTTTCCCAGCAGTGAATCGATTTTTAAGTAATTTGCCGTATTATATCTATGATTGGAATGGGCCTCGAAAATAGGATTAAGATAAATTATGCTTACTCCCAAATCCTTTAAATATGGTAATTTTTCGGTTATTCCCTTTAAATCTCCGCCGTAATAATCGTTACCAAGGGAACAAACACCATTATTTTGCCTGTATTCGGGCTGCTTTTCCCAATCATCACATAAAAATCTATCCTGCGGTATATTTTCTTTTTTCTCTTTTGAAGCAAAAAATCTATCAGGGAAAATTTGATATATAATGCCACCCTCCAGCTTCGGAAGTGCATTGAAATCTTTAGAATAAACCGTTTGTTGCCACCAAGCTCCGTCATTTGAAACTATGCCCAAAGATGTTTCGGTTTTAGTAACATAAAACTCTCCGTAATCGCTTGTGTATCTGAACTTATACCAAAAAAGTCCCTCATTAAGCACCACATTTGCTTCATAAAAGCGGTAATCTTCAAGCCACTCCTTAGGTGTAAGTTCAATTTCGTATTTTTTGTTACAGTCGGGTTTGATAATAAGAAAGGCATTATGAAGGTGTGCATCTCTATGAACAAGCAACCGAAAAAGCAGGGTTTCCCCTGCTTTTATTGCTCCGAAATGCGGTTTATATAATTTGTTTCTTGAATCGAAAGGATAATAATTCATATATTTTTTACCGGTTTAATGTGCCAAATATTTTCGGCATAGTCCTTAATAGAACGGTCAGCGGCAAAAATGCCGGATTTTGCAATATTGACAAGCGACATTTTATTCCAAACCTGGGGTTTGGCATAAAGTTCGTTAGCCTTTTGCTGTGCCTTACAATAATCGGAAAAGTCAGCCAAAGCCATATAATGGTCCACATTCTTAAGGGTATTATAAACATTATCAAAGGATTTGCCGTCAATACCTCTGCCGATAAAGTCAAGTGCCTCCCTCAAAGCACTGTTATTATTATAATATTCCATAGGAGAATATCCGTTTTTCTGAAGTCTTAAAACCTCAGGAGTTCTCATACCGAAAATAAGGATATTATCGTCCCCTACTGCCGAATGGATTTCCACATTAGCACCGTCTTCTGTACCTAAAGTAATTGCACCGTTCATCATAAACTTCATATTTGAAGTACCGCTTGCCTCGGTGGATGCAAGTGAGATTTGTTCGCTTATTTCAGCGGCGGGAATCATTAGTTCAGCCAAGGTAACACGATAATCCTCAAGGAAAATAACCCGCATTTTATCGTTTACGGCTCTATCGTTATTAATAACCGAAGCTATTTTATATATCATCTGTATTATTTCTTTGGCGAACAAATAACCCGAAGCGGCTTTTGCACCGAAAATATAGGTTTTAGGTGTAAAGTCGGCATTAGGATTATTCTTTAAATACAAATAGTCGTTAATAATGTGAAGTGCATTAAGGTGCTGCCTTTTATACTCGTGCAACCTCTTAACCTGCATATCTACAACCGAATTCGGGTCCATGGAAATGCCCATATTTTCCTTAATATAGTTTGCAAGTCTGACCTTATTATTCTTCTTGATTTCCGCAAGTTTCGATAAAACCGTCTTGTCATCGGCGAATTTCATTAGGTTTTCAAGCTCCGAGGCATCCTTTACAAAGCCGTTTCCTATTAACTCGGTGATGAAAGCCGATAGTTCCGGATTAGACTGACAAAGCCATCTTCTATGAGCAATACCGTTTGTAACATTAGTAAACTTTTCAGGAGTCATTTTATAATAATCATTGAAAAGTTCATCGGTAATAATCTTGCTGTGAAGTTTTGAAACACCATTTACGGTATGACAGGCAACAACACAAAGATTTGCCATTCTCACAAGACCGTTACTTATAATTGCCGTTCTCTCTGCAAGACCGAAATCACCTGTTTTTTCAATAACACTGTTACGGTATCTTCTGTCGATTTCCTCAACAATTTGATAAATTCTCGGAAGTCTGCGCTTAAACAGGTCGATTTGCCAACATTCAAGAGCTTCCGACATAATGGTATGATTGGTGTAAGCCACAGTTCTTGTAACAATATCCCAAGCCTTTTCCCAACTATATCCGCACTCGTCTAAAAGCAAACGCATAAGTTCGGGGATAGAAAGTGTGGGGTGGGTGTCATTAATATGAATTGCAACCTTTTCGGGCAAATTGTCAAGAGTATTATACTTTCTCATATGTCTTGCCAAAATATCCTGAATTGAAGCTGATACAAGGAAATACTGCTGACGAAGCCTTAAAGACTTACCCTCGGCATGATTATCCTCCGGGTATAAAACTTTGGAAATTGCCTCGGTATTTGCCCTTTGCTCCAAAGCTCTTACATAGTCGCCCTGATTGAAAGCCGACATATCAAAGTCCTGACATTCTGCACTCCAAAGTCTTAAAACATTAACGGTTTTTCCGTCGTTACCCGCAACCTTAAGGTCATAAGGTACGGCACGAACATTATCAAAGTCTTTATGCTCAACATGATGATATCCCTTATCCCACCATTCGTCAATATGTCCGCCGAAATGAACATCAACGGCGGAAGATGGGCGCTGTTCAAGCCATACACTTCCACCCGGTAGCCAGAAATCAGGCATTTCGGTCTGCCAACCGTCAACCAATTTTTGGCGGAAAATACCAAGCTCATATTTTATACAATATCCGTATGCTGAATATCCGCCGGAAGAAAGACCGTCAAGAAAACATGCTGCAAGACGGCCCAATCCACCGTTTCCAAGTCCGGCATCAGGCTCAAAATCATAAAGATTATCAAGCTTAACCTTGAACTTTGAAAGAGCTTTTTCCATTGTTTCGGTCAGACCTAAATTGTAAAGGTTGTTCTTAAGAGACCTACCCATTAAGAACTCCATGCTTAAATAATATACAGTCTTTGCACCCTGACTGTCGGCAGCCTTTGTAAAACCTGCCTTTCTTTCTCTCATTATATCAAGTAAAACAAGAACACAGGCTTTATAAAAAATCTCATCAGAAGCCTGTTCGGGAGTTACACCGAAATTGTGAGAAAGTTTTGTTTCCAGCATTGATGCAAGTTTTGTGATTGTATAATTATTTGACATAAAAAATACTCCTTTAAATATAACACTTTTGGGTTTAGTATAAACTAAAGTTTATAAAGTATTCCGTAATATACTATTATTCCAAAGAATATTTGGTATTATATTTATTATAATCATTGGCAAAATCAGGGTTGTCCATTGTCTTAACCTTATTTAAGTATTTATGAGAGTTAAGATACGGAGTGTTAAGCTGAATTGTAAATACGGCGAGATTTGAACAGTGGTCGGAAACCCTTTCGTAATTTGTAAGAAGGTCTGACAGCACAAATCCCATTTGGGTTGTACATTCACCCTTTTGAAGTCTATCCACATGACGGGATTTAAGCTGTGATTTAAGGCTGTCAATTACCTGCTCAAGAGGTTCTACATGAGATGCAATATCGGCATCGTCCCTTAGGAAGGATTCAAATGTCAACGCTAAAATCTCCTTGATGGCACCTGTAATAACACTTATTTCCTCTATAGCCTCTGAAGAAAAAGTAATCTTTTTATTCTTAATTTCAAGAGCAGTATCACGAAGATTTAAGGCGTGGTCGGAAATTCTCTCAAAATCTCCGATACCGTGAATTAATCTTGCAATATAATGAGAATCGTATTCGGAAATATTGCTCTTACTTATTATTACAAGATAAGTTCCGAGTCTATCCTCGTATTTATCCACAATTTTTTCTGTTTCTTCTATTTCCTTTGCAACATTCTCATCATAGTCATTTAAAAGTCCTAAAGCATCTATGATAGACTTTCTTGCAAGTTCTGCCATTTCATTCGCAAGTCTTCTGCATTCTGAAATAGCAAGGGGGGTATTATTGAATATACGCTCGTCCAAAAATACGGTATGAGTTCTTGTTTCATCCTTGCGAACGGTTTTTTCGCAAAGTCTTAAAAGCGGTTTTTTAAACGGTATAAATGCTATTGTGTTAAGAATATTAAATAAGCTGTGTACAATCGCAACGCCCACAACTCCAACCATATTATCTGCCATAAGTGTAGGATTAAAAGCCATTACGATATACATTATTATTACGCATACCACACCACCTATTGCGTTGGTATAAATATGCATTGCAACTACTCTTTTTGCATCTTTATTTGTACCTATACAAGACAAAAGTGCCGTCATACAAGTACCGATATTTGCACCGATAATAAGTGGTATTGCTACCTGATAAGAAATTGTGCCCGTAAGAGCCAAAGACTGAACAATAACAACCGTAGCAGCCGAGGACTGAATAATTCCGGTGAAAATTGTAGATGCCAAAAGTGCCACGGCAGGGCTTTTAAAAGCGGTAAGCATTTTAACAAATGCCGGATTATCCTTTGCGGAGGATACCGCATCACTCATCATACTCATACCTGACATAAGTATGGCAAATCCGATGAAAATAATACCCATATTTCGCTTTTTCTCGTTTTTTGAAAACATACGAATGGCAATTCCCACAAAGGCAAGAATAGGTGCGAAGGTGGAAGGCTTCAAAAGGGTTAAAACAACACTTCCCTTTCCCTGGATACCGCCGAGTGTGGTAATCCAAGCAGTCAGCGTTGTACCCACATGGGAACCCATAATCATTCCGTAGGTGTCGGCAAAGCCCATAATGCCCGAGTTTACAAGTCCTACAAGCATTACCGTCATCGCCGAGGACGACTGTATGGCAATAGTAATACCCGTGCCAAGCGCAAATCCCGACAAATCGTTTGCCGTTACCTTTTTCATGGTTCTCTCAAGGGAACCTCCTGCCATTTGCTCAAGTCCTCCGGACATGGTGCTCATTCCGAATAGGAAAAATGTAAGTCCGCCCAAAATTCCGGCAAGCATAATTAAAGCATTGGAAACATTCATCTATTATTTAGTCCTCCAAATATAAAGAATTGTTTAAAATTTAATTTTCTCGGCAATATAATTTTTAAGGTCTTCGATTTTAATTCTATCCTGTTTCATAGTATCTCTATCGCGAACGGTAACGCAACCGTCTGTTTCGCTGTCAAAGTCATAAGTGATACAGAACGGTGTTCCTATTTCATCCTCACGGCGATAACGCTTGCCGATTGAACCGGCATCATCAAAGTCAACCATAAATTCTTTTGATAGTTCACCGTAAATTTCAAGAGCCTTTTCGGAAAGTTTCTTTGAAAGAGGTAAAACAGCAGCCTTAAACGGCGCCAATGCGGGATGAAAATGCAAAACGGTACGAACATCGCCTTTTTCATCGGTTTCCTCGTCATAAGCATCGCAAAGTACAGCCAAAAAGCTTCTTTCCACGCCGAGACTCGGTTCAATTACATAGGGAATATAATGCTCATTTGTTTCGGGGTCAAAATATGTTAAATCCTTACCCGAAGTGTTTTGATGCTGTGTTAAATCATAATCGGTACGGTCGGCAACGCCCCAAAGCTCACCCCAGCCGAAGGGGAATAAGAACTCAAAGTCGGTTGTTGCCTTGGAATAGAAGCAAAGTTCGTCCTTATCGTGGTCGCGAAGTCTGATGTTTTCTTCCCTAAGACCGATTGAAAGAAGCCAATTTTTGCAGAAGCTTCTCCAATAATCAAACCACTCAAGGTCGGTATCCGGTTTGCAGAAAAACTCAAGCTCCATTTGCTCAAACTCACGAACACGGAATATAAAGTTACCCGGAGTAATTTCATTACGGAAAGATTTTCCTATCTGTCCTATACCAAAAGGCAACTTCTTTCTTGATGTTCTTTGAACATTTGCAAAGTTTACGAAAATACCCTGTGCTGTTTCAGGACGAAGATATACGGTATTCTTTGCATCCTCGGTAACACCCTGGAATGTTTTAAACATTAGGTTAAACTGACGGATATCGGTAAAGTTATGCTTTCCGCAGGTAGGGCATTTAATATTATGCTCCTCAACAAAGTTTTTCATCTCTTCCTGTGAAAAAGCATCGATAGGTTTATTTAATTCAAAAGAGTTTTCAGCACACCAATCTTCAATTAGTTTATCTGCACGAAAGCGTTCATGACATTCTTTACAATCCATTAACGGGTCGGAAAATCCTGCCAAATGTCCCGATGCAACCCATGTTTGCGGATTCATTAAAATTGCCGCATCAAGTCCCACATTGTAAGGGTTTTCCTGAACAAATTTCTTCCACCATGCTTTTTTAATGTTATTCTTAAGCTCGGCGCCGAGAGGGCCGTAATCCCATGTGTTTGCAAGTCCGCCGTAAATTTCGCTACCCGGATATACAAAACCTCTGCCCTTTGCGAGATTAACTATTGATTCCATTGTTTTTTTAGTATTTTCCATTTTCTAACCTCCGAAAAAGTCTAAAATTCACCAATTACAATTTTACCTAAAATTCGGTAAAAAGTCAATGAAAAATGCCGAATTACAAATATTTTTAACATAATGTAATAATATACAAACTTCTTGACATATTTATATGTATAGTTTATACTCTAATTGTAAGTGATACACTTGTAATTTAGGAAAATGGTGTAAAAAATCACCGTTTCAGTGATTTTTTATTTTGTATTTCAGAAAGAAATGGTGATTTTTATGGATATTTCAAGCATCGAACTTCACAATATTGATTTTGACGAATTTATTAAGGCTGTTGAAACCTGCAAAGGCGATGTATATCTTGAAACCGAAGAGGGAGATGTGCTTAACCTTAAGTCAAAACTTTGCCAAATGATAGGCCTTGCAAGTGTTCTTGCAAACACCGAAATTACGGTTGCCAAAATCAGATGTGCAAACCCTGACGATGAATCAATGTTGTTCAGGTTCAACCTTTACGGCAAAATGCCGGATAAAAAATGATTGTTGAG
>DCIE01000010.1 GCA_002315765.1 Ruminococcaceae bacterium UBA1734 | reverse complement strand
CATACCTCTAAACTTTTCGTCCTTGCTTACAAGCTTTTCGGATAGTTCTCTTTGCTCTTTACTTGTAAAATCTTTTTCAAACGGAGTTAGGTTTCCGAAATATAAATCTGCTAAAATGCTCATTGTAGTTCCCCCTTTATACAAATAACTTTTCCGTTTACACGCATAAACATTTCGGGATATTTGAATATATAGAGATACTTTTCCATAAGCTCTGGTGAGAGTGAGCAAAAATCCTCCTCGCCAAGACCGACAACAAGAAAATCTCCGCATAGAATATCGTAGAGATTTCCGTTATCGTATTTAAGTCCTCTGTTAAGTGGCAGTCCTAAAAGCTTACCCTCGTCGTTTGCAACTATTCCAACCTCGTCGGAAAAAGGATAAATGACTTGAATTATACCGCCGACAATCTCTTGAAGAGAAGATAAACTGTTTTCAATTTCGATTGCCTTTGCGGTTTCGTTTGGCTTACATAAAATAACCTTGATTTTTTGATTTTCTTTACACACAAATAAAAACTCCTTTAAAAATAATTTGAGGCACCCAATCGGATGCCTCTATAAAAATGATTGATATTAGCTATTTGTCTCCCCATATTAACCAGTAAATAAATAGTAAGATTAAGTAAAAAATTATATCTACCAATTTTTACACCTCTTGTTTAATTAAATATTTGTTTTTGAAAAATGTTGATATTTGTTTAAGTTGTGTTATAATAAAAGCAGAAGTTACGAAAGGTTTGATAAAATGCCGGAATTAAGTAGGTTTTACAATATAATCATCAAAATGATTTACGGCGACAATATCCAGCATAACAAGCCACATTTCCATGTGTATTATAATGAGTTTGAGGCTTCAGTTGGAATTGACGGTGAGTTGATTGCCGGAAGTCTTCCGGTAAAACAGTTAAGAATGGTTCAAGCTTGGGCTGCCATTCATGAAGATGAGTTGTATCTTGCGTGGAACAATGCAGTTAAAATGGAGCCGTTTGATAAAATCGAACCACTGAAATAGGAGTGTGGAGTATGTATATTAGAGATAATATTGCCTATGCCGGTGAAGCGCCTCAATTGTTGAAGGTTGTTGAGGCAAAGCCGGAAAATGATTATACTTTAAACCTTACATTTAATAACGGCATTAAAAAAACCTTTGATTTTGCAAATCTTCTTAAAATTGCCTGTTATAAACCGCTTGAAGATAAAGAAACATTTCGTACTTTGACGATTGAACATGGCGTTCTCGTTTGGCTTGACGGTGAAATAGATATTTCACCTGAATACTTGTTTGAAAACGCTATTTGATTTTTTCGTGTTATGCTTTGGACAGTGCAAACGCATTGTCCTTTTTCTTTTCCCTCAAAACGCAATATCGTCCACATCCTCAAATGAAAATACCGTTACATCGTTTCTAAACACTATCGGTCCGAACTCGTCTTTGTATAGGTCTTTTTCTTCAACAAAACAACCTGTGCCGATGAAGGAAAGCCGATTTGTATCAATCGTTTTGCCTACAAACTTGCCGTCATAACAAGCATAGATATTGCCTGAGACAGATAGAAATGAAGGGTATGTCTTGTGGTAATCTTTATCGTATTCTTCGGTTGTGCCGTCGTCATAGAAAATAGTTTCGTTTGGTTTAAGTCGCATAAGGGAATAGCCGTCAACGGCAGTATCATAATCACTTAGCCCATAACCGTAGTCATAACCCCAGTTAGCGAAATACCGAGAAAATCCCATATAACTGTCGTTTGAATAGAAGTTTCCGTCTTCCCCCAACTCAAAACCCTCGGTAGCCTTAATCTCACCTTTGGCATTAAGGATAGCCATCTTGCTTTCTATAATATCGCCTATAAGTCCAAAGTTTTTATCGTTGTAGAACCAACATTTGTTTGATGCTATTTTTGTTAGATAATCCCTAATAAACACCATAGTATCTGACACATCTTTTTCCTTGTTTGCCTGCTCACTCGTAAGCCCTATAACCCCGTTATGTATAACCGCATAATCACAAGCGGTTTTTGTCTTTTTGAGTTGTTTATCACTGCCCGAAAGCGGAAAAGGATGACAGCAACTTTTGTTTGTGCCTCCGTGAGTTGCGATACGGAAATGAATAAGCACACCGCAGTTTTTGAAGTTGTAGATACTGTCGTACTCGTGGAAAGCGGATAAAAAATCTTCAAAGGTCATAAACCCTTTACGAATCTCTACACGGTTGTTAAATGCAAACGCAAAGCCTGCGCCGTCATCGTTTGAGTACCAACAGTTCTTTAATGTTTTGTCATCGGGAATGGGGTTTCCCTTTACCGAATAAATCGCAATACACATAATTAAAAATCCTCCTGTGTTTCACTGTTTCTGTTCTTTACTCTTGACCAATACGTCTTAATATCCTCATCATCACCGAGTAAATCTAAAAAAGACATCCGTGCTAAATCAACTGCACGGGTGCCTTTTGCTAATCTTGCCAATCTATCGGTAAATTTAAGGGTTGCAATAAATGTACTTATGTTAAGCGTTCCTCTCCAAAGCCTTATTTCAATCGTTTCGCTGTTGGTAAGGTTTATTGCGTGGTATCTTTCATCGTGTGGCAAATATCCTTTTGAATCCTTGACGGTGTTCTTTATCCAATTAGCCGATGTGTTTTCGGTCTTGCGGAACGAACACCAATCCGAAACCTGATATGATGTTCTGCGACTAAACAAAAGCAACTCATCTTTAAATTTCTCGAAAATATATAGAAGCTTTGCAATCGAACTGTCTTGTTTGCCATTAAAGAATGTTCGGTCGATATGACAGTGAAAACCGCAGGAGCTTATATCGTGTGACCGTTCGCCGTGGCTTATTAGGGTTTTGAAAACCTGCCTGTATGTACTCGTTAAAGAAAGATGATACGCTAACGAACAGGGTTGAGAAATCTGTTCAAAACCGTTGTCGCTTAAACTTCCGTCATGCTCAAAATGAAAGAAATCATCGCAGGGCAAAAGCGACCTGACATCATTTACCGCATCGTTTACATCAACATAATCGTGTGAATCGACCTCTAATTCAAACCCGATGTATGGGCTGTCATTTCGAGCCTCTTCGCCTAAAAATCTAATTGAGCCATACTCCTTGAAATCGTGGTAATCACCGAGAATAGAACCTCGTTCGTCATAACAATTGCTACAATAATCCGCATCATCGTGTTCGCTGTAATGCAAAGAATCCTCATACCTATAATGATTTCCGCAAGAAGCGCAATGGTAGGTTTCGTTGTCGTAGCAAGATTCGCAGTAAAGCGAGCTTGAATCCTCGACAGGATATGAATGACTAAGCGGTAATATCTTACCGCAACCGTAGCATTCGAAGGTGCAGTTTGGGCAGTAATAATTTCCATCATAAGTGAGGATATCCTCATCATCCCGAAGCATTATGTTGCCACAGTCATGGCAGCGGACAAAAAGATTTTCAAACTCGTCAGAGCTTAAATCAAGGGTTAAATTGTAACGGTCATTTTCAAAATAATTTTCTGTAATTTTCATAAGTTTTTACTTCCTTTTTAATAATTTTTCGTGTTTTATATTTGCTAACCGCTTTCAAGAAAACACAAACTAAAAAGCGGTTTTTGAATGTCTTATCAGCATCACTCCTTTCATTGAACATAAAAAAACGACCGCGCAAAAAGCACGGTCGTTAAGATTCAAAAAGCCAACAGAAGAAACTTGCTATAAAAATAAAAAACGATACCCATTCGGGTAGTATTAGTAGGATAATGAATAATCCCACAATAATAGCTATCACCAAAAATGTATCTGACATCTTCTCACCCCCCTCGGTGAAGTTTTTTAATTTGATTTGCTGATTTTTAATTTAACTAATTCTTTTATCACGCTCCTTAAAGTTTAAAAAATATCTATATATAAACAAAAGCCGACAGCGTACCTTAAAAATACGCCATCGGCTTTTGGAATTTTTGTATTAAGTTTTAGTGTGCTGTTTTGAGTCTGTTTTTGCTTGTTTAAACGGTTAATTTTGCCCCCTTGCTACCTACTAAGGGTTTTATATTCCTCTTGGCAGTTATGTGTTTTTTCACGGGAGTTTAAAAGGAAAAATCTACTCAAATCGGGTGTCATACTTTTTCCATTGAATGCCACATTTACGATGCATCACAAATTCCTATTTTACATTTTTGGATCTCAATTTGAAATTCGTAAACGCAAGTCCATGTTTTGGTTCTCACACCGATGCGGGTTTTTGATATTTTATATCTGTTAAAACAATAATTAGATAAAAAACGGAAGACTGACAAAAAATCAATCTTCCGTTTAAGTATATTAAAGTAGGCGAAGAGGTAATAGGAGTAGAGGATATTTATGCTATCAAACTAATATAATCAATCTCCCAATACGAAATGAGTATGTTTTTTTAAACGGTCTTAATCAAATAGGTTAATAATAAACTTGTAAAATTTAAAGTTTAGTGTTAAAATAACATCGATGATTTAGAAAGAAGGCTAAAAATGTATCCGTTATTACTAAATGCTCCGATCAAAGATTACATTTGGGGCGGAAACAGACTAAGAGATGAAAACGGCTTTGAAAGCGAAAAGAATAAAATAGCTGAGGCGTGGGTTTTGTCTTGCCATAAGGACGGAGAGTCCGTAGTTTCAAACGGTGATAGTTTCGTAATAAGACCATCAGAAACTGAACCGAAAATAAAAATTTACACTTCGGTAACGGAGTCTAATATGGAGAAATCTTGCCAAAAAACAAATATATTAAAAGAAAAAATAATGAATGCTTTCTTTAATTAGAAAAGTATAGTTTTGAGGAAATTGAAATGAACAAGAAAACCAAAGCACTTACATTTAGTTTTGATGATGGTGTCCTTGATGATGAAAGATTGGTAGGTATTTTAGATAAATACGGATTAAAATGCACATTCAATCTTAATTCCGCACTTATGTCGAATAGAAATACATGGAATTATAATAATAAAAAATTAGTGTTGCATATGAACTATACCGATTGTATAAATTTGTATGAGAAACATGAAATTGCCTGTCATGGTTATACCCATCCGGACTTTTCAAAACTTGATTATAATACGACTTACAACGATATTTATATCGACAAGAAAATATTAGAATCATTATTTGATTGCAAAATTAAAGGAATGGCATATCCTTTTGGAGTTTATGATGAAAAAACATTAAAGATACTTGCTGAGCTGGGAATAGTTTATTCAAGAGGCGTCCATAGCACATATAGTTTTGAGTTGCCAAACAAATTATTAGAACTTGAACCGACTTGTCATTATCGAGAAAAAGAAATTTACAGACTAATAGACGATTTTATCAATTCCAGTTCGAGTGAACCGCTGCTTTTCTATATTTGGGGACATAGTTATGAACTTGTAACTGAAGATGATTGGCAAGATTTCGAAAACATATGTAAGAAATTATCTAATAGAGATGATATATACTATTGCACTAATATTGAAGCAATTGAATGGATGAAAACTTTTGAATAGTTTTGTGCCGTATTTTTTTGTATTTATGCAACAAATTAAGGCTTTTTTGTTTATATATTGACTTTTGTATTTATTATTTGTAAAATGATTTGAAATCAATTGTTGGAGATGTTTAAGTATGGGAGAGTCTCAAAATATAGTTTCGGTTTTAGATTATGGTGTTATTCCGAATACAAATGATTTTGTTGAAAACGGAATACAAAAGGCGATAGATAATTGCTTTTTGAACGGCGGAGGAGAAGTTCGTATTCCATCAGGTAAATATTTTGTAAAAGGTATTAGACTTCGATCAAATGTTACGTTACACTTGCTTGAAGATGCTGCTTTAATCGGCAGTCGAAACCCACAGGACTATTTCGTTCTTAAAAATGATAAGATTGAACCTGTTGATGCAAGTGAGCTTTCCGAAAACCCCGTTGTTCACAGTGGAGCCGCGTTTACAGAATATCACGTTTACGGCTCTCGTTGGCATAATGGTATTATCAAAATATACAAGGCCGAAAATGTTAAAATAATTGGGGAAAAAGGTTCTCAAATAAATGGTATGAACTGCTTTGATGAGGATGGAGAAGAGCATTATCGAGGTCCTCATGCCATTAGCATAAATATGAGTAAAAACATTGTGTTGGTGGGATATACCATAGAGGACAGTGCCAACTGGGCTCAAATGATAATGAATTCAGATAATATTATAGTTGAAAATGTGGTAAACAAAGCAGGACATGACGGAGTTCACTTTACTTCTTGTAACGATATTACAATTAAAAATTGTGAGTTCTATACAGGTGACGATTGCATTGCCGGATATGATAATAACAATGTTTTGATTGAAAACTGTATTATGAATACCGCTTGTAGTGCTTTCAGATTCGGAGGTACAAATGTGTTAATTCAACATTGTAACATATTTGCTCCTGCAAAAAATCTGTTTAGAGGAATGTTATCGATTGAAGAAAAGAAAAGTGGAAAGAATGCAAATGATATTCCCGGACCACATCATCGCTATAATATGCTCAGTTTCTTTACATATTTTGCAGATAATTCCGTAAAAATCAGAGAGTGCCCGAAAAACATAATTATTAGGGATTGTAATATATGTGGCGCAGATAGATTTTTGCATTACAATTTTTCCGGCAATGAACTATGGCAAAGCACCACGCCGCTTGTTGATATAACCTTTGATAATATTATTGCAAAAGATATTTTGTTACCGTTGGATGCTTACGGTGATAACGACAGACGGCTGACTATGACTATTAAAAATTCAAGCATTTCTTTTCGGAAAGATACTGAAGAAAGTGCATTTATTCGCGGAGCTAATTTTGAAAAATTAACTTTGAAAAATATTACGGTTTATGGACTTAAAGGCGACTGTCTGATAGAACTTTGGAACAGGGATAACAATAAAGAATTATCTTTTGAAAATGTTGTTTGCGGCATAAAAGAAGAGGATTACATTTCTTATCCCGAAATACCATTTAAAAGCCGTCCCATTTAATGATTGAGGAAAACATATGAAAGCATTTGAAACAAATTTGTATGATAAAAAATATTTAATCGAACATGAAATACATAGCGGTAAAGGAAATCCTGAGTCCGAGGGTGCTATTATCAATATTTTTGATGATGTAAAATATCAGTCCGTTTTAGGATTCGGTGGTGCAATTACGGAGTCGGTCGCCTACAACTATTCAAAGCTAAATGACCGACAAAAAAGAATATTTTTGGATAAATATTTCGGCGACGATAACGGAATGTCATATAACGTTTGCCGTCTTCATATTAACTCATGTGATTTTTCTTTGGATATTTATGATTATATTGATGATAACGATGAATCTCTTGATTCGTTTTCAATCGATAGAGACAAAAAATATATTATTCCGATGATTAAAGATGTGATAAAGTTTTCAAAACAAGATATTTTCTTTTTTGCATCACCCTGGTCTCCGCCGAAATTTATGAAAGATAACGATAGTCGAATCGGCGGAGGAAAATTAAAGAAAGAATACAGAAAACTTTGGGCGCTTTATTTTTGTAAGTTTATTAAAGCCTATCGCCAAGAGAACATAAACATTAAAGCTATCACAATTCAAAATGAGCCAAAAGCAAAGCAAACATGGGAAAGTTGTTTTTATACTGCTGAAGATGAAAAAGAGTTTTTGGAAGATTATTTGATTCCCACTCTTGATGAGAATAATCTTTCTGATATCAAAATTATGATTTGGGATCACAATAAAGAAAGAGTCTATGATAGAGCAAAAATAATATTAACCGATAATAAGTATGCCGATAGGGTTTACGCAGTTGCATATCATTGGTATTCAGGGGACCATTTTGATGGATTGGATCTAGTATATAATCAACTACATAAAAATACTTTTTTGTCTGAGTTTTGCTGGGGGATGGATTGGAATGAAGAAGAACTTGCAGAGAAATATGCAAAAGAAATATGTGAGGATTTGAATCATAATACCATTGCAATTTGCGATTGGAATATTATGCTAAGTGAAAGTGGCGGTCCATACCATAACAGAACAGCCGAATCGGCATCGGTTAATGGAGTCGTTTTTGAATCAAAAAACGGAGGTTGCTTTGCTCCTGTTCTTTACGATAATAATTCAAAGCAGTTGATTTTCACTCCGATTTTCTATTATATTTCCCATTTTGCTAAGTTTATTAAACCGTGTGCCAAAAGACTGGCAACAACTAAATACTCTGAGTTTTTGAATGTCTGTGCTTTTGAAAATACCGACGGTTCAAAGGTGTTGGTGGTAATAAACACCTCGGATAAGGAATTGCCATTACGAATTAGATGCAACGACCAAGTTACTGATTATTCAGCTAAAGCACATTCAATTTATACTTTTGTTTTTTAATATAAAAACTGATTTTTTGAAATGTGCCCAAGAACGAATAACTTTTTGGGTGCATTTCACTTTTTCAATAATTATTGTTAGTAGAATTAATTTCGGAATTTGTATTAATTGCCATATGCTCTAAGCGGCGTTGTTTAGAAAACGAAATATTTGAAACAATATTCAAAAGAAATGTGATGCATAAAAGGCAGTTTGGATTTATAATATATTTCATAGAAATTGTATGGGAGTAGGTGAAGTATGACCAAGGTCGAAAAATTTATTTTAGAAAACTGGGAAAGTGTTATTAGAGTTAATACTAAAGATAAGGATACTCTTATCGGTTTGCCTTATCCTTATACGGTTCCGTGTGCTGAGGGAAAATTTCAGGAATTATATTATTGGGATACATACTTTACAAATGTTGGTTTGATGTTGCAAGGAAAAATCGAAATTGCTAAAAACAATGTTAACAATATGCTGTTTTTGGTGGAAAAATTCGGCTTTATGCCGAACGGAAACAGAACTCATTATCAGTATCGTTCTCAACCCCCTTTTTTGTCTCAGATGGTATTAGAGCTTTATGCCGAAACTAAAGATATAGATTGGTTGTTTAAGGCTTATTGTACTTTGGAAAAAGAGTACTCGTTTTGGCAAAAAGAAAGAATAACGCCATCGGGTTTGAATCGTTATCACGGTCAAATTAAAGATTTTACCGAATCAGCTTCTTCTCTTTGCCGAAGAGTCGGTCTTGATATGCCAAGTGACATTAAAACTAAAAATCGTTACGGTGAAAGTGCATACAGCTTATGTGAAAGCGGTTGGGATTGTAGTAGTCGATTTGCGTTTTTTGCACAAGACATCAATCCGGTTTGCTTGAACTCGTTGCTATATGGATTTGAAAAAAACATGGCTTATTTTTCAAAAGTTTTAGGAAACGGAGATTCTAAAGATTGGAACAGAAGAAGTATAGAACGGAAAATGCTGATGAATAACATAATGTGGGATAAGAATATCGGTGCTTTTTGCGATTATAACTTTGTGGAGAATAAAAGAAGAACGCTTGCTTCAACGGCAATGTTTTATCCGATGTTTTTCAATTTGGAAGATGAAAATCAATCAAATCAAACCATAAAAACACTAAAAAAACTTGAACAAAAATACGGGGTTGCTTGTTGTGAAAACAGGGAGGATATTTTATCGCTTCAGTGGGATTACCCTCACGGTTGGGCTTGCCAACAGTATATGGTTATTAAAGCTTTGCTTAATTATGGTTTTGTTTCAGAAGCTAATAGAATAGCACAAAAATATGTTGATGTTGTGGATAAAGTGTTTGATGAAACCGGTCATTTGTGGGAGAAATACAATGTTCTTTCGGGAACGGTATCAGTCACAAAAGAATATGTAACACCTACTATGATGGGATGGAGTGCAGGCGTTTACATTTATTGTAATAAATTTTTGAAGGGTGAAAAAAGATGAAAAAAGCATTCTTTATCGGCGATTCAATCAGAGTCGGAGTGGATGGTATTACCACAACGGGTTACGGTTATTACTTGCAAGATTATCTAAAAGATAAGGTTGAAGTTCGTCAGGTAGGAGATAATAGTTCTTTTGCGCAATATACATTAAGATTTGTTAATGAATGGGCTCAAAGAGCAGGCGGCGGAAAAGATATTGACCTTGTATATTGGAATAACGGAATGTGGGATATTCTTCGCCAAGATGGTGATGAACCGCTTTCTTCTCCTAATGTATATCGAGAAAATTTAATAAGAGTAAAACATCGAATCAATATGATATTCCCCAAAGCAAAGATAGTTTTTGCGTATACTACTCCTGTTATTGAAGAGTTAGGCCAACCTTGGTTTTTCAGAAAAAACTCGGATGTATTGCTTTATAACCAAATTGCAAAAGAAACATTGGAACCGCTTGGTGTGCTGATTCATGATTTGTATACCGTCGCAAAAAATGTGCAGCCGGAACATCATAGAGATTGGGTGCATTATGATGAAACCGGTGCTGAATTGCTTGCCAAGGCTGTTGCAAAATTTGTTGAAGATAATATTTAATTTCTGAAAAGAGATGACTTTGTGCTTAGTTTACCGTTAGGGATTTTATTGTTCGTTACAATAATATCCAATACAGCTGTAAATATTTTTAGGGGAGTATATGCAAATAGATTCGGAATGTCTGGAAATAATCTGCTTAGATTCAATTTTATACAAAATGTTGCTTGCTTTATTGGTGTATTATTGTGTTTTCTTTCGTCGGGGGCTGATTTTTCGTTTAGTTTGTTTTCGGTTTCCATAGGAATTGTTTTTGCTTTGGTAAATGTTGTATGTTTGGAGGCAATTCTAAAAGCTCAGGCAATCGGTGCGTTTGCATATACAAATGTCATTGTTTCACTTTCGGCGATAATACCAACATTTAGCGGATTATTGTTTTTTGATGAAAAAATAAACTCCATTCAGTATATGGGAATTGCGTTTATGGTGTTGTGCTTTTTGCTGTCTCCCGATACATCAAATGAGAATGAAAACAGCGCAAACGAAAAATGGTTGATTTTTTGCATTATTGCATTTTTAGCTTCCGGTGCAACCGGTGTGATTCAAAAAATACACCAAACTTCAAACTCTCATAAAAATGAAATGGCGACTCTTTTGCTTACATGTTTCTCATGTTCTTCACTTTTTTCGGGAATAAAATATTATTTTTGTCCGGAAAAATATGAAGGCGGTAATAAGTCCGAAAGAATAAATCATTACTTTTGGCCAATCGTTGCAGGAATATGCTATTCTTTTGCCCATTGTATTAATCTGTTGTTATCCGGTAAATTGTCTGCGGTTGTGTTTTTTCCGACAGTTAATTTATGCCCAATGATTTTAACGATGCTTTATGCTGTACTAATTTATAAAGAAAAGCTATCACTTAAAAGAAAAGCCGGAATCATTATCGGAATAATATCGACAATTTTAGTAAGCGGAATAATTACTGTTTAGCAGTATTTTTATATGAAATGATTGTAAAAAATCGAAATAAAATCACCGTGTGTTTTTAGTATGACATACGGTTGTTTTTTTTATAATTTTTGCGATAATTCCAATCAATCAAAAAAAATGAAACATTTAACAAAAAATATAATACGACAAAATCGTTAATTTATTATATAATTTTTTCAGGAATAATTGCAACTTGTGTTATTTTGCACAATTTTAAAATTTTTGTTGTTAGAAAGCGGGAAATTGGGATGAAGTCATATTTAAATTGGTCTGTCGGATATTCAGACAGTGCTCTTTCTATTCCGAAGGAGTTTTTCCTGGCAAATGTTCCCGGTTCGGTTCAACTTGACTATATCAGAGAAAAAAATCTTCCCGATTTTCGTTATAAGGATAATATTAAAAATTATCTTTGGATGCAAGATAAATATTGGGTTTATTCTGCATCCTACACACCTGTTAAAAAAGAAAATGAAAATTCATTTTTAATAGTAAATGGCGTTGATTATAAATATGAAATATTCATAAATGATGATTCTGTATGCGCCTACGAAGGAATGTATAAAAAACAAGTTGTTGATCTCAACGCATATTCGCAAAAAATTGAAATAAAGATTATAATTTATCCTGCTCCAAAGAGTGATTTGGATTTTGTTTATGCAGAAACAAGAGACGAGGCAAATCAATGCTGTAAACCTGCTGTGAGCTACGGCTGGGATTTTCATCCGCGATTTATCCCATTAGGTATATGGGACGAAGTATATATTTATACAACAAAAAAGACAAATTATATCGAGCCGACTGTTCGATATGAATTGTCAGATGATAGAAAAAACGCAAAAGTGTTTTTTGAGAACGGAACCGATAATTCTGATTGGAAGTTCTTTGATCCTAACGGAAAAGAAATCGCAAATTTCAAGGGACAAAGCAAAGAATTGTTTTTATGTGATATTGTTCTTTGGTGGTGCAATGGATACGGAAATGCAAATTTGTATCATTGGCTAATGACAAACGATGAAGGTGAGAGTTACGAAGGAAATATTGGATTTAGAACAGTTGAACTTGTAAAGCCTTCATGCACTTGGTGCGAATTAGGAAAATATCCGATGACAAGAAATACGCCACCGATTTGCATAAAACTGAATGGGGTTGAAATATTTTCAAAGGGCACAAATTATGTTGCTCCGGAAATATTTTATTCGGAAATAGATTATGACAGGTATTATGAGCAACTTGCATTTATCAAAAACGCAAACATAAATTACATAAGATGTTGGGGCGGTGCGATAGTACCAAAGTCATACTTTTATGACATTTGCGATAAATTGGGATTGTTTGTTTGGCAAGAGTTTCCGCTTTCCTGTAATAATTATTTATCGACAAAATCTTATTTGGATGTTTTACATAGTGAGGCAACAGCTATTGTTAATCGAGTAAAATTTCATCCATGCTTGATGCTTTGGTGTGGCGGAAATGAGCTTTTCAACAGTTGGTCAAAAATGACCGACCAATCATTAGCTTTAAGAATTTTAAATATGGTAACATTGAAGGAAACACCGGAAATACCGTTTTTGCCAACTGCTCCTGTGATGGGAATGGCTCACGGAGCTTATGATTTTATTTACGAACCAGAACGGATTGAAGTCTTTGAGGCGTTAAGCAACAGTAGGTGTACAGGGTATACTGAAATAGGCATACCATCGTATTCAAACATTGATACACTGAGGCTGATTGCACCTTGTGAAGAATTGAAAATAAGGGAAGATGAAATTGCCGATTTTCATAATGCCGAGCATCAAAAACGATGGATTTTGGAAAGGTATTTTCCAAGCACGGATGACATAGAGGAGTTAATTGGCGAAAGTCAATATTTACAAGCTATCGGTCTTCAGTTTGTTTTTGAAGAAGCAAGACGACAAAAACCTTATTGCTCAATGGTTGGAAACTGGTGCTTTAATGAGCCGTGGCCGTGTGTTGATAATAATAGCATTATGAGTTATCCTAATTCTCTTAAACCTGCTTATTACAATGTTGCAGCAGCTTGTAGAAGTGTTTTGGTAAGTGCAAAGATTCATAGACTTGTGTATGTGGCAGGTCAAACCTTGGAGTTTGATTTAACACTTCTTAACGATTCATTATGCAAAATAGATGACGGCAGAGTTAATGTTATAATTCAAATAGGGGATACATCGGAGAATGTTTTGTCATGGGATTACAAAAATGTGAAGATAAACACAAATCTTTTCGGACCTACCGTCCGCTATTCTCTTCCCTTTGTTGAAAACGCCGAAACGGTAAAGATAATTTTGGAAAGTGGCGCATATTCTTCGGAATATACACTCTTATATAAGCTTCCAAATGCAAAGCAAAACGCACCAATTAAACTAAATTCTTTGGATAAACAGAAAGGAGATGCCCCATGAGAAAACAAAACACAAAAAGGACAGGAGTGATTTTCAGCATGAAAAAAACAATCAGTTTACTAATCTGCATTGCTTTAGTATTGTCTGCATTTGTCGGAACATTCACTGTAAGCGCTGTAGGTTCCGCCTTTAGAAACGGCGGATTTGAAAGCGGATTAACCTATTGGTCCGGCGACAAGGTTAATTTTTCTTATTCTTCGAATTTCGTAAGAACGGGAAGCAGAAGTTTACATGTTTCTCAGGCGCACCATACCGTTTTATATCAAACATTTGATTTATCGGTGAATACCAATTATCAATTAAGTTTTTGGTATAAAGGCGAAGCACCATCCGATGTTTCAATTTGGTCGGTTTGTGCGGGTGATGCATATTCCTTTAAGAATGATTCGGTTCTTAAAAAAGGAAAATTAAACGGAAATGTTTTAGATTGGACTAATATTACAGCGATTTTTGCTACGGGAAATAAAACTGAATTTACTCTTGCTTTTCAAAGCTTATATGACATGGATGTTTATATTGATGATATTGAAATAACATCAACTGAAACATCTGCAACAATAGACTCACTAAGCAATCCTACATTTGAAAAGTTTGCAGAATCATCACCTACAACAAACTATCCGTATGTATGTGAAGATAAAAATAATATTTTTACAAATAACAGTTTTGAAAATAGTAATGATTTAGGTGTTTCCTTAATCAGAGATAACATTTCAAGCATTGTTACAAATGAAAAATATGATGGTGAAAAGAGTTTGAAGTTTGTTGCCGGTGCAACAAGCGAATCGGCTTATAAGACTTTTGATGTCTTGCCAAACAATGATTATTGGATAACATTGTTTGTTAAAGCTCCGTTATACGGTGCAAATAATACCTGCGATATTTCTTTTGGTATTATTGACCCTGATACAGGATTGTTTTTGGATTACTATGATTCTACAAGCGATAGTGCGAGACAGTACAACAGTGATAATCAGATGGCTGTAAATCCTGATAACGAATGGCATTTAGTTAGCGCAAAGTTTAATTCGGGCTCAAATACTGCACTGGCTTTTGGAATTACGGGTAAAACATCTGAAATGTATGTTGATAATATTTACATTTTCAGAAATATTTCGGAAAATAAAACAAAGTATGTTTCGCCTCTTGAAGAAGCAACTGAAAATAACTGTTCAGTTACGAACAATAATCCTTCGAATCTTGCAGCGACAAACAATACCAACATATTGGAAAACCCCGATTTTTCTTATGGTGACGAATTTTGGAACAGTTCGGATTATTATTCTTTTGGAACAACATTTGCAGTAGAAGATACATTTAGTAATGCTCATGGAAATGCTATTCATTATTTGAATAATTCCCAACATCCAAACAAAATTTATTATATTAAGTGGATAAATGTTAATCCAAACACGGAATATACATTTTCTGCCGATATTGAAATACTTAAAGTGGGAAATGCAAACTTAAGTATTTTAAGTGGTCATCATTTCGGAAATAACAGCGAAACAACCAATGACATTCATCCAACATCCATTTGGTCTTATGATTTTGATAGCGAAAACTATGATTCAAATCTTTCTTGGAAAAAAGTAGGCGTTTCGTTTAATACATATGATCGCAATTTGGTTGGTATCGCTGTATTTGATAATGGTGGCGAAGCTTACATCGATAATCTTAAGTTGTTTGAAATAGGCAACGGAACAGTAGCAGAGGAAGAACCGATTTCTTCCGGAACAATCAGCTCACTTACTGATATTTGGACTATTAAGAACGGAGTGCTAAGCGGAGTCGTTAAAGGTACAACAGTTGGTGATCTTAAATTACATCTTGCAGATGGTGAACACATTTTTGTTGTCGACTCAAACAATACGCGTCTTGCAGATAGTACCGTTGTTGAAAATGGTATGACAGTGGAACTTTGCGATGGCAGAATTGTTCTTGATTCGGTTTCAATTCAATTAGTAGATGAGTTGCCTGTTCAATCATGGTCGTTTTACGATGATAGTCATACCAACTTAGAAAGCACCGTAAATAATATCAGTGGTAACACAAGCGGAGATATAATCATAAACAATCGTTACGACTATCTTAACAGAAATGTATCCACAAAGAATATAAATAACGGTGTGCTATCTCAAAGTGTTGTAGCTTCGCAGTATATATCTTATAACAT
>DCIE01000036.1:22957-24565 GCA_002315765.1 Ruminococcaceae bacterium UBA1734 | reverse complement strand
TCTTTCATAGTCTCTCGACCTCCTTCGGCTATATTGTAGGATAAAAAGGAAGATAATGCGAATGTATGGGCGAATGTACGGTAGAATAGAAATAAGACTGCCGAATTGTTTTCCGACAATCTTATTGAAAAAGAGATATGAATGTGTATCGAAACCGGCTTAAAATCAAGATTTTGTCACTTGCGTTATGAACACTCCGACCAGTCGAGAGCCTTGACACGAAATTTGCGTAGTCAAGGTTCTTCTTTTTTATTTTCTTGTTCTCTCGTCCTTTTTACCAATAAAAAATACGCACCCAAAAAGTATTTGACTTTTGAGGTGCATATCAAAGATAGCAGAGGTTATTTTGATTTATTAATTTTCAAGTCTTGTCTTACAAATAAAAGAAAAAACAAACAAAACCAAAAGGTTCCGTTTGTTATAATCATAGTGTTTACGGTAATCTAAATCATCGTGGTAAAAACTTGAAATAAGAAGAGGCCTCACCCGAAATGGGTGTCGAGCCTCTCGACTGGTGCGGGCGACAAGACTTGCCCACTTCGCTACCGCTTGTGGCACGAACGCGGACTTGACAACCGTTCACTGAAAGGTTGTCATTTTGCAAAAGCAAAACCGTCCTGTTCAAGTCTTGTCTTACAAATAAAAGAAAAAACAAACAAAACCAAAAGGTTCCGTTTGTTTTTTGGTGCGGGCGACAAGACTTGAACTTGCAAGGAAATACATCCATATGCGCCTGAAGCATACGCGTCTGCCAATTTCGCCACGCCCGCATAAACTTATATAATTATACTTTTAGAAAACTAAAAAGTCAAATATTATTTACAGCAAAATATAAAAAATGTGAAAAGATAGATTCGTTTGTCCGCAATAGAACTATAAAATTTTTCAGAAATAAATATCAAACCCGAACCTTTTACCAATCGGTGAAATGTTGCTTCACAATGTGAAATGAAATAAATCTCCTGACACCCGCAGGTATTCACTGTCCGAAGGACAATTTCACAAATCTCGTAAGGGATTTATTTCGTTGTAAAAAACCCACTTTTGTCCGGTAGACAAAAGTGGGTTTCTACATGGTGCCGCTGACCGGACTTGAACCGGTACGGTATCGCTACCGAGGGATTTTAAGTCCCTTGCGTCTGCCTATTCCGCCACAGCGGCATATCTAATATTTTATATGCAAACATGAATTTTGTCAAGAAAAATTTGCGTTATTATTGAAATAATTGAAAAATTTTTTATTATTCACTTAAAAATCATACTGCATTGACAAAAATGAATGATGAATATTATTTTCTGTAATTGTAATGAGTTTTGTTAAGCAAAACAAAAAGTCATTGCATGTTTTATCTAACAAACCGAGACTTGTTGGCGCATCACCACCGGCATTTATTAGGTTTACGGTCTTTTATAGTACCTCATAACTCTTTACTTAACAACTTTTTCGTAGGGTTTGATATCCCGACAAACTGTTTATTTACATAATATCCGGTGCATCCTAAGAAAATACAAGCCTTTTCCATGTGGGAGAAGTGGGACTGCTTTAGCGGTGGATTAGGTTGAAAAAACTTGACTTATCCTTACTTTTTTATTTAAACGAAAAACGAC
>DCIE01000036.1:625-22915 GCA_002315765.1 Ruminococcaceae bacterium UBA1734 | reverse complement strand
AACCGGAGAAGGCTTTTTTGGGAAATATCGTATTAGTTTCATTCAACAAGTTTGAAAATAGGTACTTTTCGTAGGGTTTGGCGTCCTGACAAACCGAAGGATTAATGACAAAATATCAATGAAATCATTTATATCAAAGGTAAAGTGGGCAAAAATAAGACCCATGATTGTTTAATAACCATAGGTCTTAATATATATTTTGTTGAATTTATCTGCTTTTAACTGAGACCGGTTCAAGAAGGAAAATGCCGGTGTTTTCATTAAAAGATACAACTTTAGCAGAAATACGAACATTTAGCCCTACACTAACCGTGTCAATATCTGTGTTAAGGTCGTAATAACTTACATCTTCAAACTTGAAAGTTGGACCGGTTTGATGATCAGGATCATAGTTCCCGGCACTTAATAAGTAATCAAATCTTGTTTTATAATTATCGTGTTTAGAGCAGTAATCGATTCTACCATCAAATTCAATGGTCTGATCTTTGTGCTTGTTTGCAAAATCAGAGTAGCTTTTATCAATCTCCGATTTGTTTTGAAGAATATTTGATAATTCAGGACAGTTTTCAATTGTTAGTACGGTTTCCTCAATCGGTCGACTCTCAATTGCTGACTCTTTTGAGGAAGCATTTTTTTCTTTGTCGTCTTTTGCTTCGTTATCTTTTTCTTCTGGGAAAGTATGATATTTAATTATAACTTTTGAGTCCTTAGAATACCAAGTATCTGTTGAAAAAGATGCATTACCGTCAATGATAACCTCTTCAATTTCGCCGTCTTTTGTTAACCATCCTGTAATCAAATCATCAATTTTTTCAGTAGTAATATTTGAAAAACCGCTTTCCTCAAATTGTTTAATAACATCTGTATAGATTTTGCCTTCTAATTCAGAATTACTTGCTGGTGCGTGGCAATCATTTGAATGATCTGTTTCTTCGCAGGCTGAAAATGAGAAACAAATAATCAGAACGATAAATAAAGATAGTAGTTTTTTCATAGAATAATCTCCTTTATGTTTTAAGTATTTGTTAGTTGATTACTCTTTTGGAATAGGGGGGATTGATGTAAATACATTCTTCAATTCCGCAACATCTACAGCTTTATGCCAAGTATCCATACCTTGTTTCCATACAAGACTTTCTGAAGTAAATGTTCCATTGGTAAACATTTGTATTAATATGTCAATAGTATAAGGTCCGGTTGCCTGCCCGTTTACTGCAACATGGTATACATCAGTTGGAATCGGAGGAGGAGCAACATTATTTTGGTTCATGGCATTATTCATAATTCCAACCATATTTTGACCTACGGCACCACCAAGAGCAATTCCTGCCATCATAGTAGCAGGGTTAAATCCTGCACTGCCATTACCACCTAAATTAACGCCACCGGCTCCGTTTTCTCCCGTTTTACCGAGAGCTTCTGCACCTGCAATACCGACTTCTGCCTGTTTTTCAACTTGGAAAACACCCATATTTGCGGATTGTGTAGCTTTATGCTGTGCATATTGACCTTCTTCACGCTGGATGCGAAGGCGTTCGATATAGTCTTGCTTTTCGGCTTGCATTTTCTCGGCAGTAATATCTTTGGTAACAGCCATTAGTTGACGATATCCTTCGCTGGACTTATCAAGTTCAATAGCGCCGATATCCACACCGGAAACTGTAACTCCGAAATTTTCTTTTAATCTTTCCCCTATGTCAAACTCGATAGCATCGTTGATTTGAGATGTCTTCGTTTCAAGTTGAACTACCGGTATGTTATTTGCAGCCGGAGCATTAGCAACAGCATCTTTTACATAACGGGTAATTGCATCACGGATTTGATGTTGAAAATCATCAAGATTAAAAGATGTCAATCTATGTAATTTAATAAACTCTCTATATTCATTAATCTTAAAGCTCACAGTACCTCTAACTGCAATCGGAACACCGAAATCTAAGAATCTCGGGTCGTAAACATCAAAGAATGGTACGCCGAACCTTACTTGAATAACATTTGCAAGATTAATATAGTACACTTCGGCCTGAAATGGTGTACCACCATCGTATGCTAAACCTACAATACTTGCAAGAATGGGGAAATTTTTTGTTTTTATTATATCATCAAATGGACCCTCAATAAAATCTTGCATAACTCCATTTGGTTGTTTATAAACAAATACGGCTACTTCACCGTCTTTTACACGGAGAGATGACCCCCAACGAATCGCATTTTCTCTGTTGTTATTTCCTTGCTGAGAACCATTTGGATGCCATTTCCATATTAAATATGATGATTCATCACAACGGATTTCATCCATAAATCCGCCTGCATGCGGTTTTTTGAATATTGACATAAGAAATACCTCCTTATATTTTATTGTTGTTTTTAATATAAATTGATGTAAATTTGATTCCTAATAGCAATACACCAATAGCAATCAATAGTAGTATCACTCCCGCCTTTGTGTTTTTTGCCATAAACATACAAAAACATTCAAATAGTAAAAATCCGCTTACACAATAAGAAACGAAAAAGAAACTCTTGAATTTCCTATTTTTCAACTCGCCTTTCTTTCTATCATAGATGTTTTTAATTTGAGCAAATTCAGCAGAAGTTCCCATCGTTATTTTTGCTTTTTCATATACCTGCTCCATTTTTTGGAGCCACGCTTTCGACACATCATCGTCAATGCCTTTTTCAATATTGATATTTGAAGCGGACAGTATCATCAACTCTAAAATATCTTCACGTGTATTCGGAATAGGAAAATTAATTATTAAATTAGATTTTTGCTGTTCTTTTTGATTCTCGAATTTTTTCCTTGCTTCTCTCTCTTCGTCTGTGTTGTTGAAATCCTTTCCAACAAAAGTTTTCATTATTGACCTTTTGGCTTGAAATTGAGGCATTTGTCTTGCTTCAATTTCTTCAAGTTTTCTTGAGAGTTCCATAATTGAGTTCGAAGATTGTGCGTCTCGTATTTCATGTCCACATAATGGGCAAACAGATGTAAATGACTTTAATATTTCTCCACAATTCGGACACTTGTGTAATGTTCCTTCATAAATGTTTTTTCTATTCTCAGTATCGCCGTTATAGTCATTATCCTTATCAATATTTTCGGAAGATTCTTTTGGTTCCTGAGTAGAATTATCTTTTGTTTCTTGCTGAATTGACTCATATTCATGTGAAACAGACTCTGGTTCGTATGGATTAGTAAGGGAAACTGCCGACCCGCAATTATGACAGAACTTTTCGTTTGAATTAAGTTTTGTTCCACAATTTGTGCAAAAATTCATATTTTGTTTTTGAATGGGCGAGTTTGAATTGTCGGTTGACATAAACAAATCGTTTTTTGTCTTTTCTATTCTACTCATAATTTCATCAGTATTGAATCTATCAAGTAATCCCATAAATATTTACTCCTCATTTATATTTTTTTATGAAGTTTTAGACATTAACATATAAGTATATATGCATGGTTCTATGACATATTTAAAACTTCTTAAAGTATATGATTGTTAAATATTATCAATTTTAACAACCTCGCAAATATCTCCGATATCACAATCCAAATATTCGCAAATACGAAGTAGAACTGAGAGAGCAACCTCTTCGTTTTTTCTGAGTTTTGTCATTGTACCGGTTGCAATATTCAAATCTTTACGGAGTGTTGCAGGGGATATTTCTTTTTCAATCAGCAATATCCAAAGTTTCTTGAAACTTATTTTCATGCTCAACACTCCTCCTTCGTATTATGTTAAAATTATAGCACATAAAATATGACTGTGTCAATATGTTGTTGAACAATATTAGCAAGAAGTTGCGAAAAATGTATACGATATTATTAATCTTTATAAATTTGCTCTTAAAAAATCCCTCATAATCATAACCAAAACTTAGGTTTTGACTCAAAAAGTCAGATAAAAAAAGAACTGCACAAAAGTACGATTCTCTGCAGATTATGTTTATTGATTTTTCTTTGCGGTGTTTATTGAGGAGATGAGAAGTTTTTTAAGTTCTAACAATCAATTAATAAAGAATTAAACATCTTTTCTTCTAAATAATCAGATTTAAAGAGCAGTCGCAACCAATAACCTGTTTCGTTTGCTTCTTTTAATGCGATTTGCAATAAAATCGGGTTTGCCGTGGGCATACTGTGCTTCTCGTATGTTTTCTTCCGATTCGTTCCCTCCTTGTTCGATTCCCAACTTACAATGAAAAAAGAAGAGACACCGTAAAGGTATCTCTTCTCTTTTGGAGCGGGTGATGGGAATCGAACCCACACGACCAGCTTGGAAGGCTGGAATTCTAGCCATTGAACTACACCCGCATTTTGAACAAAGAATAGTTTATCACAAAATGGATAGCCAGTCAAGTATTTTTTTAAAAAAATTTAAAAATTTTAAAAAACAAAATTATATTAAAGAAACATTAGTGAAGTAGAAAGTCCTGCCGTTGTCAAAACAGGTTGCCTTCATAGGCAAACCCGAGGGAGAAAAGAAAATCTCGAAGTTTTCCGACTCTAAAATATAGTTTTTTTCTCCTTTTTTTGCAGAGCTATCCTTGATTTTTGAAAACAAGTCGCAAAGGATTACCGCTAAATTATCCTTTGTGCCGTTTTCGGTATTTCGCAGGATTTCCATATTGTCTTTTTGTGCGGTAAGGGTTCCGCCTTTAAGGGAAAAGGTTAAACCCTTTATGTCTTGCGGTGCAATAAGGGTTATATCGGTAATTTCCCCTGTTTTATCGGTTTTTGCCGAAAGGGAAAAATTAATATCTTCGCAAATGATGTTGCAAATAAAAGAAATGTTTTGAGTTTTTACCTTTACAAAGTCCTTTTGACAGCCGCAAAAACAAATTATGATAATAATAACAAAGCATAAAACACACAAGCGTTTCAAGGAAAACACCTCAAGACTAAATCGTTTTAAGCTCCTCTATAACATCACTTGGCAAAATGCCTTCTAAATTGTAGCGTTTTGCCAATCGGTCAGCCGCAAAACCGTGCAACCACACTGCGTTTTCGGCGGCGGTTTCAGGGGTTTCGCCAAGACAAATTCGTGCTGTTATCATACCGGCAAGAACATCACCGGAACCGCCGGTTGCAAGTCCGGGATTGCCGGTAAGGTTAAAGTAAACCTTTCCGTCTTTGGAGGCAATTACGGTATTGGCACCCTTTAAGACCACGGTGCAACCATACTTAACCGCAACCCTTTTGGCATATTCAGGGCGGTTTTCTTCCACATCTTCCACATTTACATTTAGAAGTCTTGCCATTTCCTTCGGGTGAGGAGTGATTACCACAGGAGCTTTAATTTCTTTAATAAATTCTATGCTCCCTGCAAGGCAGTTTATGCCATCGGCATCAATTACGGTGGGTATTCTTGTCAGCAGCAGACTTCTCTTAATAAGCTTTGCCGACTCTTCGTTATTGCCGAGTCCGCAACCCACCAAGAAGGCAGTGGAAGAAGAAAGCGCCGAAACAAGTTGTCGGTCGTAAATATCGGGGGTTCCGCAGGGCAGGGTATCCACGGGGATTGTAACGGCCTCGGGAACCGATAGGGTGAAGGCAGTGTAATTTTTATCGCAAACGAAATTTTTTACTATTCCGACACCGCTGACAAGTGCAGCCCTTGCCGCTAAAATCGAGGCACCGCACATACCGTAAGAACCGGTAAGCATTAAAGCCGTGCCGTAGCTTCCCTTGTGGGAGTTTTTATTTCTTGCTGTTTTTTGAGGCGTTTCGGTGGTAAGATAGGCATATTCCTTTGGTGCTACACCGATATCAAGCACAGTAACCTCACCGCAAAATCCCGATGTTTTAGGCAAAACAAAACAGGGCTTTAATGCGATAAATGTAAAGGTTTGATGGGCAATAAAAGTATTATCGGCAAATTTTCCGTCAGCATTTACACCGCTTGGAATATCAAGGGCGATTTTTCTTGCCTTGCAGTTGTTCATATCGCTTATTATTTTAATAACAGAGCCTTCAAGAGGACGGTCAAGACCGATGCCGAACAGTGCATCAATCAGAATATCACAGCTAAGGGGAATTTTATTTACAATATTTAACGAATCGGCATAATGAATAAACTCGTTGGCAGGACTGCTTGTAGGCAAACCCAGAGGAAAGCAAACGCTGACAGGATATCCGCTGTCTTTAAGCAGTTTTGACAGTACCAGCCCATCGCCGCCGTTATTGCCTTTTCCGCAAACTATGCATATATCCTTATTTACGGAAATACTATTAATTATACTGTCATAAAACTTTTTTGCGGCGCAGAGCATTAAATCCTTAAAAGAAAGGACGCCACTTGAAATGGCATCCTGCTCTGCTGTCCTTATTTGTTCTACGGTTAGAATTTTCATAAAGACAGTTCTCCTTATTTGAATGCCGAGTTGGCAATATATTTAGGTAACGACTTAACAATTCCTTCTTTAATTCTGTCATCCGGGGCAAAAACAAGAATTTGACGGCCTTTGCCTTCCATTGAAGCGGTAACCATAAAGGCGTCTTGGGCATCAAAACTACAAGCCATAACCTTTTTATAGGCACCCTCGGGAATTTTTGTACCCTTATGGAATTTTTCGATGGAAGAGATATTCTCAATCGAAAGGCTCATAACTCTTTTGCGGGAGCTTTTTGCAATAATTTTATCAATATCCAAGGTTCCGTTGGTTACAATATATTCATACTCGATAAACAACATTTGAGAAATCTTTAAGGCACCGTATATCAAAAAAATTATGAGTGTTACGGCAAGAGGAAGATATTTTCCCATTGCCACAAGAATAATAAGACTGAGTATTCCGGCTAAAAACCAAATACCCACAAAAGCAAAATAATCCTTTACGGTTTTCTTAACCGAAACTATTTGTTCAAAAAAAGTATCCATATCTATCTCCGTTAAAAAATTTGCAACTTGCATTATTTATTATTTTATTATATAATTAATAAAATTTCAAGTATAAAAAAGAGGTGTCCGCAGATGAAAGTCAAAAAAGAGTTCCGTTTATCCCAAAAAGACGGTGAAAACATAATCGTTTCCGATGATAATAGTTTTACCGATGTTATAGTTCTAAACAGGGAAGCAGCCTTTATTTTTAACCTCCTTAAGGAAAAGGACTGTTCAAAGGAAGAAATGTTTAACGCCTTAATTGATAATTTTGATATTTCGGTGGTTTTAGCCCTTAGTGATGTGGACATTTTTATAAAACTAATGAAAGAGAATGATATTATTGAGTAGTTCTTCAAAAAAACTTGATAGAGCAACATTTAAGTGGATATTTAAAAGAACAAAGAGATTTATTCCTCAAATTGCATTAGCATCCCTTTTTAATATTGCTTCATCGGTTATTTTAATTGTCCTTGCGGCTATTTCTAAAGATATTATTGATAGCGGTAATAAAGGACTGACGGACAAGTTTATTGTTTCAAGTATATCCATATTTGTAATAATAGTTTTGCAAAAGCTTATTGATGCGGCAAACTCCATGCTTTCGGTTTTCTTAACGGGAAAATATGTAATGGAAATGCGAAGTTATATGTTTTCTTCGGTTATGCGAAAGAAGTATTCAAGACTATTCGGACATCATTCGGGAGATATTTTAAACAGATTTACTTCGGATGTTGATACTATTGCATCCGGTTCTTTAAATATTATTCCTTCGGTACTTTCCATAATAACCAAGATTGTTGTGGGCGGTGCGGCGCTTATAATGCAAAACTGGATTTTTGCCGTTGCGATTTTGGGTATCGGATTTATTTTTCCTCTTTTGGGCAGACTTGTCAGCAAAAAATATAAAAATATTCACAAGGAAGTTCAAAAAAGCGAGGGCGTTACCCGTTCCTTTATTCAGGAAAGCTTTGCAAATATCGTGGTAATTAAAACCTTTGAAAGCGAAAAGCCGGTGCTTGAAAAGTTAAGAGATTATATGAACATTAATCTCAAGCTGAAAATAAAAAGAAATGTATATTCGCTTATTGTACATACATTGATGTATTTCTTTTTCAGTTTCGGATATTACGGAATTTTGGTATGGGGCTCTGCGCAGTTAGGCACGGGACTCTTAACCTACGGTACACTTAATTATTTCTTACAACTTGTTTCAATCGTCAGGGCACCTCTTCAAAATATTTCGGGAATTTTACCTACATATTATGCCATGGTAGCATCGGCAGAACGACTTATGGAAATTGAAACTATTGACGATGAGCCGGAATGTGTGGATAAAGATGAGCTTAAATCAATCAAAGAAAACTTCAAGGAAATAGTTGTGGATAATGTGGCTTTTGCCTATGAGGACGAGCTTATTCTTAAAAACTGTTCCTTTAACATTAAAAACAACTCTATTACCGCCATAACGGGAGAATCAGGCAGTGGAAAAAGCACACTGTTTAAGATTATTTTGGGACTTTACGATGTTACAGGCGGTTCCATTACCTTTAATGACGGAACCAAGGTTGATGCCTCTACAAGAGGTATGTTCTCTTATGTTCCTCAGGGTAATATGATGCTTTCGGGAACAATCAGGGATAATATTACCCTTTGTAACGAAAATGTAACCGAGGAGCAAATAGTGGAAGCTACAAAGGCGGCTGTAATATATGACTTTATTATGTCTTTGCCCAACGGCTTTGATACAAAACTCGGCGAAAGAGGAGCAGGACTTTCCGAGGGACAGCTTCAGCGTATTTCCATTGCAAGGGCATTGCTTTTCGATGCACCTGTTTTGTTGCTTGATGAGTCCACCTCGGCACTTGATGAGCAAACCGAAACACAACTTCTTTCAAACATTAAGAACATTTCGGGAAAGACGATTATTTTTATTACCCATCGACATACTTCACTTTCGGTATGCGACACTATTGTTCATGTGGAGGACAAGCAGTATAAGGTAATAAAATCTTAAATTTAATATAAAAATTACTGTTGCAAAACAAGAAGTCTTGCAACAGTTTTTTTATACGCTTAATATTAAACTTGCAAATCCGAAATAAATCATAAGAGAAATCGCATCAACAATGGTGGTAATAAGAGGACTTGCCATAACTGCAGGGTCAAAGCCTAATTTTTTTGCCAAAATCGGAAGACTGCAACCCACAATTTTTGCCACAATTACGGTGCAGAAAAGGGTTAGGCAAACAACGACTATTTCGGCAAAGGCATGGGTATCGCCGTTAAAGGTTTTAAGAAGAAGATAATCCACCAAAATGAGCTTGGCGGTATTTACCACAGCCAAAGCAAGACTGCAACAAAATGCAACCCTTATTTCTTTCCATAAAACCCTGAAAATATCGCCGAATTCAATATCACCCAAGGAGATACTGCGTATAACCGTAACAGAAGCTTGGCTGCCGCTGTTTCCACCCGTATCCATAAGCATGGGAATAAAGGCGATAAGACCGGAAAACAGGGTTAGTTTTTCTTCAAATCCGCTTATTATGGCACCGGTAAATGTGGCGGAAATCATAAGAAGCATAAGCCAAGGTATTCTTGCCTTAACGGTTTCAAAAACACCGGTTTTAAAATAACTGTGTTCACTTGGAAGAATAGCCGCCATTTTTTCAATATCTTCGGTAACCTCTTCCTTCATTACATCGATAGCGTCATCGACCGTAACGATACCTACAAGCCTGTCTTCCTTGTCAACAACCGGAATTGCCAAAAGGTCGTACTTTTCAAACTGTACTGCAACTTCTTCTCGGTCATCGTGGGTGTTTACGAAGATAACATTTTCGTCCATTATTTTAGAAAGGACGGCAGATTTAGGATTTAAGAGAAGGTCTTTAACCGAAACAATACCTAAAAGTCTGCGACTGCGGTCGGTAACATAACACATATAAATGGTTTCGGTATCAAAACCTATTTGCCTAATTCGGTCAAAAGCCTCGTCCACCGTCATATCTTTTTTAAGGTCGATATACTCGGTGGTCATAATGCTACCGGCACTGTCATCGGGATAGGCAAGTAACTGATTAATCATTCTGCGTTTAGCCGCATCGGTTTGCCTTAGAATTCTCTTAGCTACCGTGGCGGGCATTTCATCGATAATATCAACGGTATCATCCATGAAAAGCTCGTCCATAACTTCACGAAGTTCTTTATCGCTGAATGCCTCAATCAAAAGCTGTTGCATATCCGAGTCCATTTCAACAAACACTTCGGCTGCAAGTTCTTTGGGTAATATTCTGAATATTACGGGAAGGTCCTTTTCTTCAACTTCTTCAAAAATCTGTGCCAAGTCAGCCGGATTTATATCCGAAAGAAGATTTTTGAGTTCTCCGAATTTTTTTTGTTCAATTAACTCTAATATTTTTTCCTCCATAACTTTTCCTCCTTTTTGGGGGGATAAAAAACCCCGTCAATAAGACGAGGTTTAGTTTGATTATATTATAGTTTTTTTATGCTTCTTTGTCAACCTTTTTATACTTAAAATTTTATGAAAAATATACCTTACGGATAATGCCTAAAATAAGAAGATGGGCAGGGTAGAATATGTAAAAAGCATATTTTAAAGGTTTTGACCTGATAAAGCCCCTTTTACCGTTATAAAGCCCAACCGCAACCATAGCCGGGAAGGCCTGTAATTCGGTGTCGGTAATGGCCAGACTTGCCACGGTCATAATAAGTTTGCTGTTTCGCAGAATATACATTGTCAAAATAAGTGAATATCCCGTAACACCGTAATCCAACTTGGCAAACAGGGAAACAAAGAATAATCCTAATACCGAAACGATTTGTAAAACCCGATTATGGGAAAACTTTTCAAAACAGCATATTCCCAAAAAGCCTAAAAATAAGGTGAAGAAAACATTTTGGTTTCTGTATGTTAAAGAAAGTGTGTGGGCATAATTCCAAGGTATTTCGGAAATAAGGGCAAAAAGTAATAAATTCCTGCCGTATTTAAGTTTGTTGTGAGTATGAATATACCCTTCGGTAATAAGAAAAGCATAAATGGGAAAGGCAATTCTCCCTATCCAGCGCATTAAATATATTAAACCGATTTCTTTGCCCAAAAGGTTGAACAATACACAATCCCTAAGCGATGTGTAGGGAAGAAGAAAAACGGCAATATGGTCTATAAGCATAGTAATAACGGCAAAGAGCTTGAGAAAATGCCGTCAATTACCTTAAACTTATCAAGATTTATTTTATTTTTGCTTATTTTTGTCATCATAATTAATATATCGGAAATTTACTGCAAAGTTCGGCAACCTCGGCAGAAATCCTATCCTTGTTGCCCTCAAAATCTTCAATGGCATCACATATCATATCGCCGATTTTAAGCATTTCGGGTTCTTTAAAGCCTCTTGAAGTTACAGCGGGAGTACCTATTCTCAAACCGCTTGTAATAAAGGGACTTAAGGGTTCGCCGGGAATAGTATTTTTGTTGGCGGTAATATGAACTTCATCAAGACGAGCTTCAAGTTCTTTTCCCGTAATATTCTTATTTGTAAGTTTTAAAAGCATAAGGTGGTTATCGGTGCCGCCCGAAACAATGTCAATTCCTCGACTCGTCAATTTATCGCAAAGTACCGATGCGTTTTTGACAATTTGTCTTTGATAGTCCTTAAATTCATCGGTTAACGCTTCGCCTAAAGCAACGGCTTTAGCGGCAATAATGTGCATTAAAGGGCCTCCCTGCGTTCCGGGGAAAATGGCCTTGTCAATTTGCTTTGCATATTCTTCTTTGCAAAGAATCATACCGCCACGGGGACCTCTTAAGGTCTTGTGGGTTGTGGTGGTAACAACATCGGCATAAGGTACGGGAGAGGGATGAACACCGGCGGCTACAAGTCCTGCAATATGCGCCATATCCACCATTAAAATTGAACCCACCTTATCGGCAATCTCACGGCATCTTTTAAAGTCAATAATTCTTGAATAAGCACTGGCACCTACAACAATAAGCTTAGGTTTGCAATCGGTTGCGATTTTTTCCATTTCGTCGTAATCAATGGTTTCGGTGATGGGATTTACACCGTAGGGAACAACATTGAAGAAATTACCCGAAATATTAACAGGTGAGCCATGGGAAAGGTGTCCCCCTTCTTGGAGGTTCATGCCCATAACCGTATCGCCCGGCTTTAAAAAAGCATAGAATACAGCTAAATTTGCGTTTGCACCGCTGTGTGGTTGAACATTAGCGTGTTGAGCACCGAAAAGCTTTTTAGCACGGTTTCTTGCTATTTCTTCAACCTGGTCAACATATACGCAACCACCGTAATATCGTTTAGAGGGATAGCCCTCGGCATACTTGTTTGTAAGCACTCCTCCGGCGGCTAATAAAACAGCCTTTGAAACAATATTTTCCGAAGCTATAAGTTCGATATTGCCTCGTTGCCTCATAAGTTCTCTGTCAATAGAACTTGCAACCTCCAAGTCGTAATCCTTTAATTCGTCAAAAAAGTTCATAAAATCCCTCTTTTCAGTAATATTATTACCAATATAACACATAAATAAAGTTTTGTAAACCATTTTACCGAATAATACCAAAACAAAAAAACAGCCCTTGCATTTTACAAAGTAAAAAGCAAAGGCTTATATGAAAGGGGTAGTATCGGTTGTTCATGGATAAGACCGGACTTATCGCCGATAGCGGATATCCTTTATTGCACCCCTAATTAATCTTATGCAAAACTATGCAATAGGTGATTTTCTTATAAACAAAATACCCAAAGTGTTTTTTCCGCAGTGGGAAGAAATGGTGCAACCGGCCCTGGTAGCAAGTATTTCATCGAAATATCCTAAATCTTCCACCTGCTTAACAATGGAATTAACAATTTCTTTGTCGCAACCTGCATGTGTAACAAAAACCCTTGTTTTATCTATGTCTTCTAAATTTACAAGACGGTCTTTTGCATATTCCTTTAATACATCGGCAAATTTTCCGCGGTATTTCTTTTCAACACCCATAACGCCGTTTTTAACCTCTATGCAGGGCTTTAACTTTAAAAGATTGGCGCCGAGCATAGAAAGTGCCGAGCATCTTCCGCCTTTGTATAGGTATTCAAGGCTGTCGATAACAAAGGAAGCCTCAACATTTGCGGTAAGCTCGGTAGACTTTTCGGCAATTTCCTTTGCACTAAGTCCGTCTTTTACCATATCACAAGCGGCAAGAACCAACAAACCTCCGCCGGTGGAAAGATTTTTTGTATCAACAATATAAACATTGTCAAATTCTTCCGCCGCCAAACAGGCATTGTTGTAGGTAGATGACATAGCCGAACTAAGAGAAAAATGCACAACACTGTATCCCTTTTCGGTAAGCTCCTTAAAGAAATCCAAACATTCTCCCACATTGGTGGCAGTAGTTTTCGGCAGTTCGCCGGTTCTGTTGTGGTGCTCGTAAACCTTGTCGGCATCAATTTCCACGCCGTCTTTATATGTTTTATCTCCCAAAGTAATACCGAGGGGCAAAACCTTAATACCGTATCTTTCGGTTAATTTAGGACCTAAATCGGTAGTGCTGTCGCTTGTAATAATTATTTTTTCACTCATATACGCATCCTCCGTATTTTATCTAAATAAATATACCACTAAAGCAAAAAAATGGCAACAAAAATTTTTGTTGGTATAGAAATAATTTCATACGAAACGCATTGACAATTTCGTACGATTCGGATATAATAATAGTGAAAGATATTTTGATTGGAGGAATCGTTATGTCGATTACGGCAACCGAACTAAAAACAAATTTAAGCAAATATCTTCTTTTGTCGGCAACAGAGGATGTTTATATCACAAGAAACGGAAAGGTAATCTGCAAACTCACCAATCCTTTTCAGGATAAGGTCGATACCGCAAAGTCTCTGTTTGGCGTTCTCCCGGATACTATGTCCTTGGGGGAAGCAAGAGAGGAGAGTCTCGGTAATATATGAGAGCCATCATTGATACCTGTATTGTGGTGGATGCCTTGCAGTCAAGACAACCGTTTTGTGTGTCGGCACAGGAGATTTTTCTTTCCGCCGCCAATGAACGGTTTGTGGGATGCATCACCGCAAAATCCGTTACGGACATTTATTATCTGACGCACCGCTTGACCCACAGTGATGCGGAAACAAGGAAAATACTGTCAAAGCTGTTTTCGCTTTTTCAGGTTGTCGATACGGCAGGAACGGATTGTACTCACGCTTTGCCTTCTCCCGTTTCCGATTATGAGGATGCGGTGATGATTGAAACCGCCAAGAGATGCGAAGCCGACTGCATTGTTACAAGAAACACGGAGGACTACAAGTTATCCTCCGTAACCGTTTATTCTCCCGAAGAATTTCTGCGTGTACTGGGAACGGAAAATGAATAATGATGATGAGATAATATGGGCATAGTAAAAGCACCTATCGTTTGACAGGTGCTTAAATTATGCCGTTTTATTTTACCCGCTCATCTGTTATGATTGCGTACACATATGCCGAGCCTCTTACCAAATTACTAATCTGGCCCGGACCCGTAAGGCTTTCTATCTTGCTTGCTTTTTCAAAATTGGACTTTGCAAGAGGATAACCGGTTCTGTCGGGAACAACACAGTTTCTAATAATTTGATAGGTAAACGGAAGCCCTGTTTTTGTGTAAAAAGTTTCTCCGGCATGGTCTATAATTTTCGACCACATTTTTTCAAACATAGACAATCATCTCCTTCCGAAATCATTGTATCATTGACTTTATCTAAAAGTCAATATGGGGATGTATTGATGTTTTTGTGGTGTGATTTGTGGTGTGATAAAGGTTATATTCCGCCGGGAATAACATCGTCTATGGTATATTCCATCTTTGGTTTTGCCATACCGTTATATTGCTTATGGCATTCCGAAAGGTCAAGCAAAAGACCGAAAGGCATCAGCCACACCTCTTCCTGTGAGAGGTGCAGTTGTGCCAATCAGTAGTAAAGAAGCCGGGTAAATAACTCTTCGTCATTTACTCGGCTTGTTTGTTTTTTGAGTCCTTCTCGCTTTTACATTTGAAAGGGGATTGGAGTCAATGGCGGTTTTAATTTGATTGTCGGAAATATGGGTGTAAATTTGTGTTGTTCCCAAGTTTGCGTGGCCTAAGATATCCTTTAGTACCCTGATATCCACATTTCCGTGCTGGTACATAAGTGTTGCGGCGGTGTGGCGAAGCTTGTGGGTAGAAAGTCCCATTCCGCCCAGTCCTGCCTTTTCGAGATATGTTTTAACTATGTGTTGTACGGTCTTATTGCTTATTCTTCTCCTGTTTCGGCTGATAAAAAGAGCATTTCGGTCGGTGGCGATAATGCTGTCGTTAGGGCGGACAGCCATATATGCCTTAATGGCTTCTCTGCAAGCCTCGTTTAAATAAACAACCCTTTCCTTGTTGCCTTTTCCGAGAAGCTTCAATGTGTCATCGGAACGAATATCTCCTAAATTTATTCCGCACAGTTCGGACAAACGCATACCGCAGTTTAAAAAAAGAGTAAGTATGCAGTAATCCCGTTCTTTGTTAGCACCGTCTACACAGTCCAATAGGTTTAAAGAATCCTCCAAGGTAAGGTGCTTTGGTAAAGACTGCTTAACCTTAGGCGAATCCAAAAGCTCGGCGGGATTAACCTCAAGTATTCTTGTTTGGTTGGTAAGATATTTAAAAAAGTTTCTGAGTGTTGAGGTTTTTCTGGCTCTTGTGGCGGCGGAATTGCCCCTTTCGTCCTTGCAAAAGACAATAAACGCATAAAGGTCGGAAATGGAAATTGAAGCCAATAAATCCTTATCCACCGAGTTTATGGGTATTTTATCAAAGGGTGTGTTTTTGTCGGCAATACCTCTGATACTGAGTATATACCTGAAAAATGTTTGTAAATCAAGATAGTATTCTTCCACCGATTTTGAAGATTTTCCCTTAATGGTTTCGTTATAGGTTAAAAAATCCCTTATTATAGGCGGAGCCGACAACAAAATTTCGTGCTTCATTAAAATCTCACCTCTCAGTATCTTATTGCAAGTATTATTTTACCACATTTTTGAGATTTTTCAAGCATAACACCTGTTGCAAAAAATCAGAAAATATGATATATTGGTACGGTATTATGGCTTTTGAGGGTGATGATTTGAAAAAAAGCAATGTTAAGGGCAGTGTTATACTTTTGCTCGGTTCGCTTATATGGGGACTTGCCTTTGTTGTTCAGACAAATGCGGCGGATAAAATTAAGCCCTTTGCCTTTAATAGCCTTAGGTCGTTTTTAGGTGCCTTTGCGGTTTTTGTTTTTCTCGTTATAAGGAATAAAATAAACCGGGAGCAGGATATATACAAAAAATGCAGTAGGAAGGATTTTTATATAGGCGGAACACTTTGCGGAGTGTTTTTGTGTCTTTCCTGCAATCTGCAACAATGGGGAATAACGGTATATCCAAGCGGTGTACCCTCAGAAGCAAGGGCAGGATTTATAACGGCGCTTTATGTGGTTTTGGTGCCCATACTTGCAATTTTTATAAAGAAAAAAACCTCAATAATCGTGTGGCTTGCCGTTGTTATTGCCTTTTGCGGAATTTATCTTCTTTGCGTAAATGACGGAATAAGCGGACTTTATTTAGGCGATGTGCTTATGTTTTTGTGTGCACTTGCCTGTGCTGTTCACATATTGATAGTAGATAAATACTGCGATATAATCGGCGGAACAAGACTTGCCATAACCCAGTTTATAGTTTGCGGTATTTTGTCGGGGATTTTATCCCTTGTTTTTGAGCCTGATATGACAATGGAGAATGTAAAGAATGTACTGCCTCAAATTTTGTATATGGGAATAATGTCAAGCGGAGTGGCATATACACTGCAAATTGTAGGACAAAAATATGCCGAACCTGCCGTGGCTTCAATTTCTATGAGTTTTGAAAGTGTTTTTGCCACTTTGGGAGGTTGGCTGATAGTTGGAAACGGTTTAAGCTTCAGAGAAACCGTTGGTTGTATTCTTGTGTTTTTTGCCATAATCTCGGCACAGCTTCCCGAATTTATCAATACAAAACCTAAAAAGGAGAAAAAGGTATAATGTCAAGACATTCAAGGAAACAGGCTATCAGGAGAAGAAATATATTTTTGGCTTCCTGTGCCGTAGTTTTAGCCTTAGTAATTTTCGGCGGAATCAGTATATTTAACAAATTTTCATCACAGGATAAAAAGCAACCCTCAAATTCTGCTGTTTCAACCTCATCGGCAGTTAATAAAGAGGAAAACAAAGAGCCTTATATCGTATCTTCGGCTACGGTTATAAATACGGGAGATGTTATGGTTCATTCAACACAGCTTGAGGGTGCCGTAACTTCTTCGGGGGATTATGATTTTACGGATTTCTTTAAAAATATCGGCGGAATAGTATCCAAAGCCGATTTGGGTATAGGCAATTTGGAAGTAACCTTCGGCGGTAAGGAATCGGGTAGCTTTAAGGGTTATCCCGCTTTTAATACACCGGATGTTTTGGCGGATTGCCTTAAAGATGCAGGTTTTGACCTAATGCTTACCATAAATAACCATTCGTACGATACGGGTTTCACAGGTCTTAAAAGGACCTTGGCTGTTTTAAAGAGCAAAAATATTGACTTTGTGGGAACAAGGGAAAACTCCGGGGATAAAAATTATAAAGTAAAAGATGTAAACGGCATAAAGATAGGTATGACGGCATTTTCCTATCAAAAATCCCTGACAGCAGGACAGATAGCCTTAAACGGAAATCCGATTTCAAGCGAGGCGGCACAGCTTGTGAATGTTTTTTCCTATGAGGACAAACAAAGTTTTTTAAATAAGGCAAAGACGGTTATAGATAATATGAAAAATGACGGTGCCGAAAAAATAGTTTTCTATATGCACTGGGGGGAAGAGTATCAGCTTAAGGAAAATTCCCACCAAGACGAATTGGCTCAGGGCCTTTGCGATTTAGGGGTTGATATTATTGTGGGTAGCCACCCTCATGTTATTCAACCGGTAGAGCTTTTAACTTCGGCAGATAATTCTCATAAAACGGTTTGCGCCTACTCTATGGGAAATGCAATTTCAAATCAGCGTCAGGAAATAATGAATCCCGAATGTACCACAGGACACACCGAGGACGGAATGCTTTTAACCTATAAGTTCGATAAGTATTCTGACGGTACGGTGAAGCTTTCATCCTTCGATATTCTTCCCACTTGGGTAAATAAATACCGAGCCGGAAGCGGTTATCATTACTCTGTTATCCCTCTTGAAAACGAAAACGCAGGGGAGTCATTCGGACTTAGCGGTACCGAGCTTTCCAAATCAAAAAATTCCTATAACAGAACAAAAGAAACCGTAAGCAGCGGATTGAATAAAGTTCAAGAGGAAATCGGTTGCAAATTAAGTTTTAAGTAAGACCGTGTAAATGAAGGCGGCGAAATCATTGTCGAAAATACAGCCCTCCAAAATTTGGGGAACCGCTTGCGGTGGATTTATATGTAATTTCATATTTGCCTTCCCCAAGTGGGGGAAGGGGACCGCTTGCGGTGGATGAGGTTGAAAATGCTTGAGTTATCATTATTTTTTTATTTAAACGAAAAAAACGACCTCATCCGCTTCGCTTATGCTCAGCACCTTCTCCCACCGGAGAAGGCATTTTTGGGAAACGAAAAACGACCTCATCCGGCTCGTTCCTCGCCACCTGTCTCGCTGCGGCTCGGGCACGGTTTGGCTCTGACCGTCCACCGGAAGGTCATTCACTACCAAACCGCCGCCTTCGGCTACCCACCGGAGAAGGCATTTTTGGGAAACGAAAAACGACCTCATCCGCTTCGCTTATGCTCAGCACCTTCTCCCACCGGAGAAGGCTTTGTTTGACAATTATTTAAAATCCTACAAAAACTTGACAGCGACATTTTCAGCAAAAAACTCTTGACAAGGGATATGATAGGTGATATTATACCATTGTATTTTCCTTAATGGGAAATTTGATAGAGGTGCAGATATTATCAGTAATACGGTATTTTGCCCGGATAGGTAGCCGTATGAAAGGGATATTTGCCGAAATGGATAATCGGTATCCGCCGATTGTTTGTTGGGCTGTTGCAAAATATGTAACAGACTGTCACTAAGCATTAGTGGAGAGCTATCTGAAAATATTTTTAAGGTTAATTCCTTTAATAATGTGTTTTCAGGTCGTGCCATTTGCTTGGTGCGACCTTAATTTTTTATTAAACTGAAAAAAAGAGGAGAAAGAAAAATGCAAAGAACACAAAAAAACAAATTGGTTCGTTGGGCTATTGCACTTCTTGTTTGTGCATTGGTAGCATTTGTAGGCACATTCACCGCCCTTGGCGACGGGGAAACCGAAGCGGCTTCCGATGTTGATACAGCGGTAATTGCCACAGCCGAAGGAACCGAAGACACAGAGGTTTTGGATGTTGCCGAAGCACCTGCCGAGTCAGGAGAAACCGAAACCGCAGCAGCGCCGGATTTAACCGACGGCGAAGCAGCACAGGCTTATGTTGACAGCTATGCCGATAATTTGTCCAATGACGAAAACTTTGAGACAAACATCGAAACAGCACTTTCAACGGTTAGACAAAGCGTAAACAGATATGCTACTTGGTGGTCCTTGCTTCCGCCGGTAATTGCCATCGTTTTGGCGCTTATTACAAAGGAAGTTTATTCTTCACTTTTCATCGGTATTCTTTTCGGTGGACTTATTTGGTCTAACTTTACCTTTGAAAAGACTATGACTCATACACTTCAAGACGGTTTTATCACAAGTATTGCCGATTCTTATAATGTGGGTATTTTAATATTCCTTGTACTGCTTGGTGCATTGGTTGCAATGATGAATAAAGCCGGTGGTTCACAGGCATTCGGTAAGTGGACAACAAAGCATATTAAAACCCGTGTCGGCGCACAACTTGCAACTATCCTTTTAGGTGTACTTATCTTTATTGATGACTACTTTAACTGCTTAACGGTAGGTTCTGTTATGCGTCCTGTTACCGATAAGCATAACATTTCCCGTGCAAAGCTTTCCTATTTGATTGATGCCACAGCGGCTCCGGTTTGCATTATTGCACCTATTTCTTCTTGGGCTGCCGCCGTTGCAGGATTTGCAAAGGGCTCAGGTGCCGCAAGCGGAATGTCCTTGTTTATAAGTGCTATTCCTTATAACTTCTATGCACTTCTTACCATTGTAATGATGGTTTTCCTTGCCGTAACAAATATGGATTACGGTCCAATGAAAAAGCACGAAGTTAATGCTCAAAACGGCGATTTGTTTACAACAGGTGAGGAACAAATGGCCGAAACCGAGATTGAAGAAAATCCAAAGGGTAAGGTTTGCGACCTTGTTATTCCGGTTGTATTCCTGATTATTGCCTGTGTACTCGGTATGATTTATTCAGGCGGATTTTTCAGTGGCGAAAACTTCATTGATGCTTTCTCAAACAGTGATGCATCGGTAGGTCTTGTAATAGGCTCCTTTGCCGCAATTATCTTTACCGTTATTTATTTCCTTTGCCGTAGAGTTCTTTCGTTTACCCAGTGTATGGCTGCTCTTCCCGATGGCTTTAAGGCAATGGTACCTGCAATTATGATTCTTTGCTGTGCATGGACACTTAAGACCATGACCGATTCTTTGGGTGCAAAGATATTCATTTCTCAACTTGTTGAGTCTTCCGCAGGTTCCTTTAGGTTCTTCTTACCGGCAATCATCTTCCTTATTGCAGTTGGACTTTCCTTCGCAACCGGAACATCTTGGGGAACATTCGGTATTCTTATTCCAATCGTTCTTTCGGTATTCGGTGCGGCTGACGGCGCTATTACAACAGTTGCAATTTCGGCTTGTATGGCAGGTGCTGTATGCGGAGACCACTGCTCACCCATTTCGGATACAACCATTATGGCTTCTGCCGGCGGTCAGTGCAACCACATTAACCATGTTTCAACACAGCTTCCCTACGCATTAACCGTTGCCGGTGTATCTTTCGTAAGTTACATTATCGCAGGTTTTGTATCAAATTGGCTTATCGTTCTTCCCATAGCAATTGCTCTTATGATTGGCACTTTGCTTGTTATTAAGGTTGCTTCAAAGAAGGCATAAGTATCATCAAATATAATTAAAGAGAACAGTTTCGGCTGTTCTCTTTTTTTGCGCTTAATCAGTACTGCAATATATTATAAATAAGAAAAAGTATGATTAAAATTTATAATTTTTCGGCTCGGCTTGTCTTTGAACGAATTTTAAACAGAAAATATATAACGGAATACATTTTAAGCTTAAAAAGAATATATATAATACTCCACTTGTTTTTAAGTCTTAACAGTTCTCTTAAATTCGGTATAAACCGTCTGTAATCCGAAAAATTGTCATTTATGTATTTTTTTGTTTCCTTAAAACCAAACTGCATTTTGGCAAAGAATTCAAAGGTGGGGACAATAGATTCCTGCATAACGATAATAAAATAAAGAAGGTTTTTATCCCTGTTTATCCCCAATTGCTCAACACAGCAGTCAAGGTTATCCGCCAACATCTTAAAGGCGGTTAATTTTGAAATATCGGTCTTTGCTGAGGTGCTGTATCCTGCTCGGATAATGTGCTTGTAATAAACCTTGTCGCTAAAAGCAACAATAGAAGCTTTTGTAAAACAAACACTGCAAAAGTCGGTGTCCTCGCAACCGGTTTTATAGCCGGTGTCAAACCTTATATTGTTTTCTTCCAAAAAACTTCTTTTGAAAAGACCGTCCCAAACGCAGTTAAGGGTTGTGTTAATACGAAATCTTAAAAATCGTTTTTGAATATGGGACTTTGTAAAAACTTTTGCGGAAAATCGTCTGGTATTGTCTAAATATGAACCGTTTTTACAAACAACAAAGGCATCTCTGCCGAATTTTACTATATCTGCATTTGTTTTTTCGGCATATTGGAAATTGTCCTTTAAAAAGCCTTTGTACACACTGTCGTCGTGGTCGCAAAAGGCAATGTATTTTCCTTTTGCCTGTGCTAAACCGAAATTTCGTGCATCACTTATTCCGCCGTTTTTCTTGTGGAAAACCTTTATTCGGCTGTCCTTTTTCTTTAACTCATGGCAAATTTCAGGGCTTTTATCGGTGGAACCGTCATCAATAAGCAAAATTTCAAAGTCGGCAAAATCCTCGTGTAAAATACTGCTTACACAGTCGGTTATGTACTTTTCACTGTTGTAAACCGGAATAATAACACTAACAGCAATCAATTTGCCCACCACCTTTTTTGCATAAAAATATTATAAAATAAATTCATTCCAAAGTCAAATTTTTATCATTTCCGTCGCTGTCATTTTTGTAGGATTTTGAATAGAATGTATTTTTCAAAGCCTTCTCCGGTTGGAGAAGG
>DCIE01000036.1:0-606 GCA_002315765.1 Ruminococcaceae bacterium UBA1734 | reverse complement strand
CGGATGAGGTCGTTTTTCGTTAAAATAAAAAGTAAAGGTAATTCAAGCTTTTTCAACCTCATCCACCGCAAGCGGTCGTCCTTCTTTCACTTGGAGAAGGCAAATATGAAATTACATATATTCCATCGCTAAAGCGGTTCACATTCTGCTACTTGGAGAAGGGTTGCAGAAAAACTACCGAAACAAGCCGTAAATTTACCGAACGGTACCAATCGGTACCGAAAGATTTTTCTCGCTACCGAAAGATTTTTCTCGGTACCCTAATGATAATGAAAATAAGAATGATAATAAGAATGAAAACGATAACGCTAATTTTTCGCCCCAACGAAAAAATTAGCGTTTATTGATAATGATAATAAAAATAAAATGGAAATTAAAAAGAAAAAGCAAAGAGAAAAAGAAAATCGCTTTCTACAATTTTTTGCTTGTTTGGGAGAACCGCAAAAATTGTAAAAGCTATGAAATATAAAAATTAATACGATATTTTCCAAAAAGCCTTCTCCGGTTGGAGAAGGTGCTGAGCATAAGCGAAGCGGATGAGGTCGTTTTTCGTTAAAATAAAAAGTAAAGGTAATTCAAGTTTTTTCAACCTCATCCACCGCAAGC
>DCIE01000046.1 GCA_002315765.1 Ruminococcaceae bacterium UBA1734 | reverse complement strand
AGCGATTTGGAGAACATTTATCCCATCCTACTTGAATGAAATTGATATAGTCATTATCATCATTTGATAATGAATTGCAGAAAAAAAGAGGCAGGTTTTCATTTCTATTTTCCATATATATCCTCCAAATAATCACATTGTTTTGTATTACTTTATCATAAATTTCACAAAAAATCAATTGTTTGTTTGTATAGAAAGAAACAAAAAATATTGTCTGTTTTTTAAAACAATACACAAAGATGCAACAAAATGCTAACATAATACAACTTTTTGCAATTGTAAATATAGAGGGGATTTTTTATAATTAGTATATAAAAAAATATATGGATTTAAAAATGTGCAATAATTACTTAAAAATACGAACAATTCGGAGGTGTTGCGGATGTTGGCAAAAAGACAAAAAAAGCTTTTTGGTACGATTTTTTCTTACATATTTCGTTATGTGTTTTTCTTGTCAATTAGTTATGTTTTGCTATATCCGTTTATTTATATTGTCGTAAACTCACTGAAGGACCTGTCAAATGCTTATGACGCAACGGTAACATGGGTTCCTAAAACAATCTATTTCGGAAACATAGTTGATGCTTTTAAGGTCTTTGATATCAAGCATACTGCTATGCGAACTTTGATTTTTGAAATAATTGCTTCACTTATTCAGTTTTGTTCTTGTGCCGTTGCAGCATATGGATTGGCAAGATTTGATTTAAAAGGCAAATCGATTATGAGTTTGTTGATGATAATAAACATTTTGGTACCGGCAATGATGATAATAATTCCCAGTTATGTTAATTACAGTCATATGGACTTTTTTGGGATTCTTTCTTTGATATCAAAAATTGCAGGGAAGGATATTAGGCCGAATTTAATCGGCACGCCGTTGGTGTTTTATTTGCCAGCTCTTGCAGGTGTAGGATTAAAAGGCGGTTTGTTTATATATATTTACTCACAATTTTTCAAAGGTTTACCAAAGGAATTGGAGGAAGCAGCTTGGATTGATGGTGCGGGGGCTTGGAAAACCTTCTTCAGAATCGTAATTCCTTCTTCTTCATCGGCAATAATAACCGTGTTGTTGTTTTCAATTGTTTGGCACTGGAATGATTATTATTTAGCTCAAATGTATTTGGATGAACCTACGCTTTCGGTTGCAATAAACAACTTCAGTGTATACAGTATCACGGACACTTTGGGATTGAGTGTGGAAGCGGCTACTTATTTGAATGTTCCTATGATTTTAACGGGATGTTTATTGTTTGTTTTGCCGATGATATTGTTTTATATTGTTGTCCAAAGAAAATTTATGGCAAGTATTGCCACAAGCGGTATAGTCGGATAATTTTCGCTGGTAGCGAATTTAATAATAAAGGAGAAAAATTTATGAAAAAGAATCTAAAAAAACTGCTTACATTGGTAATGGCACTTATTATGGTTTTGTCCATTGTTGGTTGTGGCGGTTCCAAGAAAAAATCAACAAATGATAGTTCCGTAAATGATGATTTCTTTGCCGATGATGTATCCTCTATTGAGGATTCAAATTCAGACGGAAGCGATACAACCAAAGATGATAATGGTTCAACTTCTAAAGGTAAAAGCAATTCAAACAGTAGCACATCGGTACCGAAAGCCAATAAGGTTGGCGGTAAATCTACAGATGAAGTGTTGTCCTCTATTCCAAAGAAGCTAAAAGGTACTACTATTACTATGTACAACTGGAATCCGGCTTCGGAATATACAGGTGCTCCTACGGTAATAAAAGAATTCGAATCCAAAACCGGCATAAAGGTTGAATGGAAAACCATTAATTTTGAGGTTTATACTACCCGTTTGGCATCTTTAATCGCCGCAGGTAACTCTCCGGATGTTGTTAGAACAAGAACTCCGTCTTCGACAAGACTTACATCCTTCCAACCTTTGTCTGCATGCAATTATAACTTTAACGATGATGCATGGGATAAGGTGTTAATGAAGGATTATTCCGTAAATGGCGTAGCCTATGCTACAAGTTTGAAAAACACCCATTTAGGTTCGGTATCAATGATGTTCTATAACAAATCATTGATTTCAAAATATGATTTAGAAAATCCATATCAGCTATGGAAAAGCGGTAAATGGACAGTTAATAAGTATTTGGATATCTGCAAAAAGTATAAGCAGTTATCTAAGGCAGAGTTTGCAAGTGTAGGTTGGACATATTACGCTTGGAATGAATTGTACGGCATTTCCGGTCCTATTGGCTATAATGGTTCAGAATACAGCAGTAACTTAAAGAACAATACGTATCTTACTTCAACCATACAGGTTGCAGATTTGTTCCATAACAACACGTTTGGTGAGGGTAGAGCTGAAATGTTCGACCCGGGAAAATGTTTGTTCTATGCAGGAGCTTCGGTTTATGCAAGAAGAAAGAATTCGTATTTCGGAACATTGAAATCAGAAGGCAATCTATATGCAGTTCCGATGCCATCGGTTGACGGACAATCAAAATATTATCAAGCTCGTGATGAGTACGAAGCATACGGTATCGCAAAGGGTGCAAAGAATCCCGAGGCAGTTCCGTATTTCTTAAGATATTTCTTAGATGGTTCGAATTACAATCTTTCTAATTTCTTCTGTAATGAACAAAACTTGGAAGTTTATAACTGGTGTATGAGTCAAACTAACACAATTTGGTCGCTTGGTGACGGTGGCGATAATTTCTCTAACAGAGAAAACGGTATTTACAGCAAACAAGGCAATCAAATTAAGAGCTTTATTGATAGTAATTCATCTGAAATAGACGAAATGGTTACCAGATATAATAATGCACTTAGCAGTCTTGAAAAATAATTTATAATTTTGTTTTGTGTGGGATAATTCCCACACAAAGCCTTAAGGAGTTTCGCAATGAAAGGATTATTAAACTTAAAAACCTTTTTAGAAAATTCTAATAAACTATTAGCACTGTTGATGGCTGTTTTGATGATTTCTTTGGTCGGTTGCGGTAGTGAAAAATCTCCGAAAAACGAAAAGAAATCTAAAGCTACAAGCAGCAATTCCGTCTCGGAGGACACTAACAAAGATGATGTTGGCGGAGATTCGCTTGACGACAACGATTCTAACAGTGACGGAAATAATAGTTCCAAGGTTTCCGATGATCCTTTGAAGGGGAATATTTCATATAATGTCTCTAAAGACTCGGTTAAACCAAGGGATGATGCTAATGAAATCAGATATACTGAAAATCCCGCCGGTTTAAGCTGTGGATTAACGGGCAAATATGAAAACGAAGCGAACACATTAAGGGAAAAAATACTTAATTCCGGTAATACGGCTGATATTTACAAGATAAAAGGGACTAAATATTACATTTCTCCCAACGGAAACGATGATAATGACGGAAAATCTCCCGAAAAGCCTCTTAGAACAATTAACAGTTTGGGATACATAGATTTGGAAAAAGGAGATGCTGTTCTTTTTGAGAGAGGAGGCATTTTCCGAATTGACCAGTCTATTGATGCTGTTTCGGGAATTACCTACGGCGCGTACGGAAAAGGAGATAAACCAAAAATTTATGCTTCTCCATCAAATTACGCACAGGTTAAGTGGACACCGGCCAAAAGAAAAAATGTTTGGAAGGCCACGTTCCTATTCAGTTCTGCTTGTAGCATTTATTTTGATAACGGAAAGCAAATCGGTTATTTAAAGCCAAGTTTAAGAAGTTTAAGCGAAAATACCCAGTTTTATTTTGATCCGACTTCTTCAACAATTTATCTTTATTGTGATAAAGGCAATCCTGCAAAAGTATATAAGACAATTGAAATTTGTCCGGATACAAAAATAATTGTAGTAAATAGATATGCCAAGAATGTTACAATTGATAATCTATGCTTAAGATACAGCGGTTCATACGGAATACGTATTGACGGATACAACGATAGTATTAACATTTCTAATTGTGAAATCGGCTTTATCGGCGGTACTAATAACGGCACGGTAAGACTTGGAAACGCAATTGAGTCTTGGACACATATCACCAATTTTAATGTAAGCAACAATTATATTTATCAAACTTTTGATACTGCTGTAACCTGGCAAGGTCAAGATAGTAATGATGGCAAAGGCATTAAGTATAACAATATTAGTTTTACGAATAATCTGTTTGAATATAATAACGCCGATTTTGAGTTTTGGCATACAGGTGCGGAAGTTGATAATTTTGTTATTGAAAACAATATTTGTCGTTTTACTTCACTTGGTTGGGGTACTCGTGCAAACGATGGCGGATATAGAGGAATCGAAGGATTTATTTATGCAAAAACCCACAATATGACCATAAAAGACAAGATAGTAGTTCAGAATAATATTATTGACTGTCCGGGTAGGCAAATAATAAATTGGAAAATCAATCCGGATGAATACTCTTCAAAATATTCAATAAAGGGTAATAAGATATTTGTAAACGAAAGTTACAGAACAACAAATGAAGTTGTAAGAGAATTTAGAAGTAAATCTACAGATGCTGAAATGTTGTTTGCGTCTGATTTGACGAATCTAAAAACTTCACTTTCTAGATTTGATAAAACGGCAATAATCAATTGGGTTAAAAAATAACATTTATGGTGATTCTATGCTTCAAAAAACTATATTTGAAAACGGCGGAGCAAATAAAGAGGCCGCTTTATTAAAGAATAAAATAATCGGCTCTGAGAATAAAATTTTCGGCAATGGAAAAACCTACTTTTTTTCAGAAAACGGAGATAATTCTTTTGAAGGATTAGAATCAAACAAACCGAAAAAAACGGTTGATGAAATAAAAAATCTTGAATTGCACCCCGGTGACGCTATTTTATTTGAAAGAGGTTCAACATTTAGGCTTAGTGACATGATTTGGTTGCAACCGGGAGTGTTTTACGGTGCATACGGCAATGGAGAGAAACCCGTTTTTTTGGGATCGCTCCATAATTATGCTCAACCGTTATTATGGAAAAAAGCGGACGACCCTAATATTTGGATTGCAAAAATCAAAGGAGAACAGCGTGCATCCTTGACTGTTTTTGATGAAGATTCGTATTTCGGAACATGGTGCTTTTTGAAAGAAGACTTAAGAGAAAACGGTGATTTTTTTCACGACAACGCAAATGGATTGTTCTATTTGTATTTGTCAAGTGGAAATCCCGGTGAAGTATTTGAAAGAATTGAGATTGCAACTACCGGTATTGCAATGCGCGCAAGTTTTATTAACGGTATGAAAATTGATAATATCTCATTCAAATATTTTACACAAGGTTCATTTTTGTTTGGAGAATGTAATGATATTTCAATTACAAATTGTATGATGGGCTGGCAAGGCGGAAAAATATTTGAGATGAGAGATGGCAAACCGTTGCGTTATGGGAACGCGGCTGAGTTTTGGTATCAATGCCGGAACATCAATGTTACGAATTGCTATGTATATCAAATATTTGACGCCGCATTAACGTTTCAAGGCTTTGGCGACGCCGGTCCAATATTTGAAAACATCAGTTTTGTTGATAATTTAATTGAGTATTGTTCTATGAATCTTGAATACTGGGCAGGTAACCAAGAAGACACCATGCCACCTCATATCAAGAACATTTCGTATACGGGAAATATTATACGATTTTGCGGATACGGCTGGGGCGGTATTCAACGTTTTGATAAAGAAGATCAGGCTTTATTGCTTGGTTGGAATAGAAAATACCAAGATGTTTCCGAATTTTTGATTGCGGATAATATTTTGGATTGCTCAAATGGTTATTACATTTACATGTTTGGTCCAAAGGAACAAAAAGGTATTACTTTAACGGGGAACTCATATTATCAAAAGTTGCCTACCGGAAATCATAACTATACCGATATTGTAAAAGGTAAATACGCCAAAGCAAATAATCAAAAAGAGTTTTTTGATGCTATTATACTTTTTGACGACAATCCGAAGTCTGTAAAGTGGATTGAATAATCTAAAGAATAGGGGATATTTATTTTGAAAAAGAAATTTGTTTGTATATTACTTTGTGTCTTAATGATAAACAGTATTGTTTTTTCAAATGTATTTACAGTTAATGCCGATACTTCCGAAGATAGTAGTAATACCCCTATTAGCAGTGATGCGTTAAAATCCGAAAAAGACGATTCGTATGATACATATATTTCAAAGTACAAAAACAACAGTCCGACAAAGGACAACATCGAAATAAATCTAAATGAAGAAAAACTCGATAATAATCCCATTACATTTAATGTAAATGTAAAACAGGCAGGGTTATACGGAATAGGTATGACCTATAAATCCCTAGATAAATCAATGGGTAATATAAACATCGGTTTGAAAATTGACGGAGATTACCCGTATTTCAGTGCTTCAAAACTAGAATTTCCACGTATGTGGTGTGATGATAAAAACGATAAAAAAGTAGATGCACACGGTAATGAATATGTGCCGTCACAAGTTATATATGATGATTATTACTTTAACAAAGCAATTGATGATGCAGTTAAGTATGATGATAATTATTATGTTTATCTTTCAAAAGGTGTACATAATATTAGCATTATTCCCGTAAAAGGGGAAATTGTTATTAAGCAATTTTGCTTTTTTGCAACAACAGAATCGGATAAATATGTCAAGCCCTCTGATAGCGAGAAGAATTATTCCGGAAACCCTATTGTAATTGAGGGAGAAAGTGCTCAAATAAAGTCAAATTACTTTTTAATAGGTAAGACCGATACATCTTCAACGGTTGTTACTCCGCACAGTCCTTATAATAGATTGATAAATTATATTGGCGGAAATTGGAGTGCTGTTGGAGATACTTTGGTATGGAATACCCCTGAATTAGAAGCAGGATATTATTGCCTCGGATATGTTTTTAGACAAAATACAGTGATAGGAAGTAAAAGTTACAGAACACTGTTAATTGATGGAAAATCACCGTTTAATGAGGCGGAATGTATTGGATTTTCATATGACGATACTTGGCAAAACGGTTCTTTTGCCGATGAGAATGACAATCCGTATTATATTTATTTATCAGCCGGGGTTCATCAAATATCTATGTCAGTTACCGCAGGAGAAATGAGTGAAATCAGACAAATGCTGACAGAAGCCGTTTCTATGATGGGTGATTTATATATTGATATTACAAAAATCACCGGTGAAACGGTTGATATGTACAGAGACTATAACCTATTTAAACAAATAGGAGATATGGAAAAACGGCTAAAAAACATTCGTAATGTTTTGAATAACGCAGGAAAAACAATGCTTAAAGTTACCGGAGAAAAATCCGGTTCGAATTACTCTGTTATTACTAATATGATAGAAGTAATTAACCAAATGCTTGATAATAAGTTCGAAGCTCATAGATATAAGAGTTACTATTACACAAACTACTGTTCTGTATCTTCGGTTTTGCAAGATTTAAGATCAATGCCACTTGATATTGATAAATTGATTTTATACTCACCCGAAGAAACCAACATATTTAATAAAACAAGTTTGTATGAAAAAACAAAATTTTCAGTTTTAAGATTTTTTTACTCTTTTACAAATGATTATACCTCTATTTCTTCAACCAAAGACAAACAATCTATTGACGTATGGGTGAACTGGGGTAGAGACCAGGCCCAAGTGTTAAGTTCTATGGTTGAACGTTCATTTACACCGAAAACCGGCATTTCCGTAAATATTAGACTTGTAAATGCATCGGTAATTCAAGCAGTTTTGTCTGGTAAAGGTCCGGATTGCTTATTAAGACATGCCCGTTCCGAACCGGTCAATTTGGCTATGAGAGGTGTATTATACGAACTTTCTTCTTTCGATGATTATGAGGATGTTTTGGAAAGATTTATGGATGGAGCCGACACTCCTTATTGGTATAAAAATAAACTTTATGCCTTGCCGGATTCACAGTCGTTTTTCGTTATGTTTTATCGGAAGGATGTACTAAAAGAATATAATATTTCAGTTCCGAAAACATGGGATGAGTTTGATTTGGCCTCAAAATTGCTTATGAGAAACAATATGTCTGTATATCTTCCAAGCACGGCTGTAACAGATGTGGCTCAGGCAAATGCTGGCGTAGGTTCTAATAATATTTTCCCAAGTTTGTTATTGCAAAACGGGATTAAACTATATGCCCCCGATGGAAAGAAAACAAATCTTCTTTCTGCCGATTCTATGACTGTATTTGAAAAATGGACTAATTACTATACAAAATTAAAGTTCCCGAAATCCATTGACTTTTATAACAGATTCAGAACCGGAACTACACCGCTTGGAATATCCGGATATGGACTATATACAACATTAAAAGTTGCCGCTCCCGAATTGGACGGACTATGGAGCTTTACAGCTATACCCGGAACCGTGAGAAGTGACGGAACTATTTCTCATACATCAGCAGGAAGCGGTACAGCTTGCTCAATTATGAAGATGTCCGAAAATCCCGACCTTGCTTGGGAGTTTTTGAAGTGGTGGACAGACACAGATACGCAACTTAATTACTCTAATGATCTAGAAACATTATTAGGACCTACCGGTCGAGTTCCGCTTTCCAATGTGGAAGCAATAAAAGGACTTGATTGGGACGACGATTCCCTTGACGAACTGTTAAAGGCTTGGCAGGAAGTAGAGGAAATCCCGGAATATCCCGGAAGTTATTATGTTTCCAGATCAATCTATCAAGCATATTGGAATGTTGTTAATACTTCCAAAAGCACTAAAGATATGATGATGCAATACGGCAAAGAAGCGGATGACGAGATTGCAAGAAAATGGGATCAATATACAAATAGATAAACTATGATAAACACGAAAGAGGCGATAATTGTTGAAAATTAAAGATGTGAATAAAAAACGTCTTGCTAAGGAAAACTTTTCATTTAGACTAATGGTTATTCCATTCATGGCATTTTTCTTTGTGTTTAATATTTTACCTGTTCTTTCTTCAATTGTATTAAGTTTATTTGACTATGACATGGTGTCTTTGCCTATATTCATCGGAATAAAAAACTATGTGAGAATGTTTACACAGGACAGAGCTTTTATTAAAGTTGTTGGTACAACATTTAAGTTTGCCGTTCTTGTCGGACCCGGAGGTTACATATTAGCATTCTTATTGGCATGGATGATAAATGAATTTCCTACTCCTGTTCGCGTTTTCCTGACTTTTATTTTCTATGTTCCGTCACTTGTCGGAAATGCTTTGTATATTTGGCAGGTAATGTTTTCGGGAGATGGATATGCATATATTAACAATCTATTGATAAGTTTTGGTTTTATTACTGAACCGATTCAATGGTTTCAACAACCCGAATATAACTTTACGATAATTGTTATTATTCAACTTTGGATGAGTATGGGAATATCATTCCTTGCAAATATTGCAGGACTTCAAAATGTCAATGCTGAATTATATGAAGCAGGAGCTATTGACGGAATTAAGACCAGATGGCACGAATTATGGTATATTACATTGCCTTCAATGAAGACAATTTTATTGTTTAGTGCGGTTATGCAAATCCAAGCTGCTTTTTCATTAAGTTCGCTTCAAAAGACTCTTGTGGGATACCCAAGCGTAAACAATTCCGTTGATACATTGGTTTCTTTGATAACCGATGTTGGTACGGAAAGATATGAGATGGGATATGCCGCAGCGTTATCGGTGTTTTTGTTTTCAATAATAATAATATTCAGGTATGCAATAGGTGCATTGATTAATCTTATCGGTAAGAGTGATAGATAATAATTTTCGGTTAAAGTAAGGGGTTGAAATTTTTGGCCAAACGATCTCAATATAGAAGATATACTCGTTCTACATTTGGAAATATCTTCTATTTTACAATACTAATTCTAATGGGTTTGTTTATGGTTTTTCCTTTGTTTTACTGTATTATTACATCTATCAAACCATTAGACGAATTGCTTATTTTTCCGCCGCGTTTTTTTGTGTCAAGACCTACATTTGCAAATTACAGAGCATTACCGGCTCTTCTTAGCAATTTGCAAATTCCGATTTCCAGATATACTTTTAACAGTTTGTTTATTGCAGTAGTTTCAACCTTTTTATCAATAATTGTTGGCTCGATGGCTGCATTTACATTTTCAAAATCGAAAATCGGCGAAAGAAAAGTTTATTTTACTTTAGTCCAATTGATGATGCTTTATAATAACGTAACATTAGGTGTCCCTCAATATTTGATTTTTTCGAAGTTGGGAATGATTGACTCTTATGCGGTTTACATACTTCCTGCGGCGGCTTCTGCGGTAAACTGTTTTTTGATGAAACAATTTATGGATGCAAGTATAAGTGATACACTGCTGGAAGCTGCAAGTATTGACGGTGCAGGGGTATTCAGTATGTATTGGAAAATAATTATGCCTATTATGAAACCTGCTTGGATGACTGTGTTATTATTCTCTTTCCAAGCAATGTGGTCAACGGTTCCCGGAGGAACTATTTTCAGTGAAGATTTAAAAACGCTGCCGTATGTTATGAGCTCTGTAGCTGCAGGCGGTATTGCTCGTCAAGGCAGTTCAATGGCAATTACTGTTATTTTGATGATACCCCCTATTATCGTGTTTTTATTTACACAGAGTAATGTTTTGGAAACAATGAGTAGTTCGGGTATAAAAGGTTAGGATTTTTGAGAGGAAGGTACAAAAACTTGTTTAAACGAATAATAATTTGCGTTTTTCTTATTATTGCAGTTTTAGCTTCTTCATTTTCAGTTAGTGCGGCATCAAGTGAAACATTTACACGGGTTGATGTTCCGGGCGATACTACTGAAATAAGACTGTCAAGGGAAATGTATTCTGCAAGTTCTGAATTAACCTCTGCCACCTTTGGAATATCAGACCCTTTTGACGGAATAACTGATATTTTTTGCAACAGTTCCGGCGATACATATTTATTATGCGGTGATGAATCAAGACTTTGGCAATTTAATAGTGATTACACAAAGTGTAATGAAATAAAAATTATCAACTCGGACGGAAACGAGGAAAACTTTAAAGGCGCTAAAGGGATTTTTTGTGATGACAATAATTTGTTGTATATTGCAGACACGGAAAATCAACGTATCCTAATAACTGATTCAAAAGGTAATGTAAAAAAGATACTTCAAGCACCAACATCTGAACTGATTCCGGATGATTTTCTTTATCAACCGTCATCAGTAGCAAAAGACGGTCAAGGTTTCTTGTATGTATTAAGTTTAGGATGTTATTATGGTGCATTGATATATAATCCTCAATATGAATTTATGGGTTTTTATGGTTCAAACACTGTGGAAAGCTCGGCTCTTGATACTCTATCTTTTCTCTGGAATAAGTTAACAAGTAATGATGAGAAAAAATCAGCTTCCGTGAAAAAATTGCCTTATTCATTTGCCGATCTGTGCTTTGATCCCGAGGATTTTATGGTGACTTGTACTGGAAGTTTAAGTTCTTCTGTATATGGTAATCAAAATGTTGGTCAAATTAAAAAAATAAGTCCAAGCGGTGACAATATTTTAATGAAAAGAAATCTAAAAGGGGATTTTGAATCATCTTCAGGTGTTGATTTCTTGGAAAAAGAAAAACCTGAGGGAGCAAAAGTCCAGGAGATTGTTTCAGTTGCCGTTAGTGAGGATAACTATATTTTCGCACTTGATAAGGGAAACGGATATATATATATTTATGATCCCCAGTGCAATTTGCTGTCTGCTTTCGGTGGAGGATATTCCGGAGGAAACAGAGTAGGCGTATTCAAGACACCGGTGGCATTGACACTTAATAATGATTCAATCATAGTAGCCGATAATGAAAAACGGTCGATAACAATTTTTAAATCGACCGAATACGGAAAGCTAATCAGACAGGCGGAAAATCTGTTTATTAAAGGTGATTATCTTGAGGCAAAAGGACTTTGGAACAAAGTTCTGAAAATGAATAGAAACTGTCAGTTGGCATATCGCGGACTTTCAATGGCTTATTATAGTGAAGGCGATTATCAAAAGGCATTAAAAGCAGCTAAAAAGGCATTGGATTACTCCGTATATGATTTAGCTTGGCGTGAGATAGTCACCCAATATTTGGCCGACAATTTTATTGCAATATTTATTGTTTTAATATTGTTTATCGGAGCAATTGTAGCCCTGCTTTTGTTCTTAAAACGCAAAAACATTAAACTAGTTAAAAATCCTAAAACCAAATTGTATTTAAGAGTTTGTGTACATCCTTTTGATTCTTTTGAACAGTTAAAATATAAAAAATTGGGTTCGTACAAAATAGCAATTGCTATTACGGTGTTGTTTTATATTGCATCTGTATTAAATGTGATTGCTTCGGGATTTTTGTATTCAAATACGCTATTAAGAAATTATAATGCGTTATTTACTTTAGCGAGTTCGGTAGGTTTACTGATGTTATGGTCCGTTTGCAACTGGTTAATATGCACGATGTTTAACGGAAAAGGTACATTCAAAGATGTTTATGTTTCGACCTGTTATGCCATAAGTCCGTGGGTAGTATTCCTATTTGTCAAAGTGATTCTTTCTCAATTCTTACCTCTCTCAAGCAGTGGTATTGTAACGGGATTCCAAAACGCCGTTTTGATTTTCACATTTTTCTTACTTTGCGTAGCGTTGATTAAGATTCATGAGTATGATTTTTTCAAAGTTCTCATAACATCAGTTGTGGTTATCCTTATGATGATTTTAGTAGTCTTTGTAATACTGATGTGTGCAATATTAATTGTTCAATTCGGTTCATTTATCGTTTCAATCTATGAAGAGGTAGTTCATAGGTAATGATTTCAAGTATTTAAGGTATGGTGAAACTAATAATGGGTAGACATAATCGTATTATCAGATATATTTCTGTTGTTTTGATAATCTGTCTTATTGTTGCAGCTTTCACAGGTTGCGGCGAAAAAACCTCGTCAGGTAATGCCTATGTAAGCATTAAAACTTCATTATTACCATCACAAACAATTGCATCTAATTCTGAATATGAATTAAATTGGGATGAAGATGCACGGGCAGTGATTTATAAGTCAGTAACGGATAAAAGTTACTGGTCGGATGTTTTATACGAAAAATTTCTTGAAGGTGGCGAAAGTGCTAACGGAAACAGTCCGATTTCAATTACTGTTGCAAACACCAAGACATTAAAATGGGATACCGTTACAAGCTATGAACAACTTGAGTCAAATGCAACTATGGCTTGTAAAAAAATAGAAAATGGTATTCGTGTAACATATTTTTTTGAAAAATACAGAATTGCGGTTCCGGTTGAATATACGATTCGTAATGATTCGCTACTGGTTTCTATCAACGGCGGAACAATTTTTGAAGATGGAATTGATTACAAACTGGTTTCCGTTTCTTTAACACCCAATTTCTGTAGTTTGAAAAACGATACTAAAAACGGTTATTTGTTCGTTCCTTCGGGATGTGGAGCTTTAATGAAAACAGCAGAAACATCCACCGGTGTAAGAAATTACTCCAGCGAAGTTTATGGGGATGACGGAGCAAGACAGGTTCCTACGGATTTTGTTGATGATGAAGCAGTTAGACTTCCCGTGTTTGGTGCTTATGGTGACGGAAAAGCGCTTCTTGGTATTGTAGAGGAAGGCGCAGGTTCGGCTGTTGTTGTAGCTCAAGCCGGAAATGAAAGATTAGGCTATTCAAACGTTGGTATAAAGTTTTATGTTAGAGGATATGATAGATTTTTCTTTACATATCACGGCAAACCACAAGGTACAACAAGTAGAATTAATGATGATATTGTAAATACAAAGATGTCTGTTGGTTATTATCCCCTTTCCGGTAATGATGCCGATTATTCAGGCATGGCAGAAAAATATCGTCAATATCTTCAAAATAACAATAAGCTAAAAGAATGTGATGTCGATGAATCTGCATACAGCGTTACCATGCTTGGCGGAACAGGTGTTACAAAATCAATTTTAGGCGTACCAAAAAAAGAAATAAAAGCATTAACAACATTTAATGAAGCAAATGAAATAATAAAAGAACTTTCAAATCAAAGTGATTATGAACCGGTAGTTAGACTGATGGGTTATGGTGATAGCGGAATAAGGCAGGGAAAAATTGCCGGAGGAAGTAGTTTTTTGTCGCTCTACGGAAAAAAAGACGATTTGACAAGTCTCTTGGAAAACAATAAAAAGACTTTTGTTGATTTTGATATTGTATCATTTTCAAAGTCCGGAAATGGTTTTTCTCTTTCCTCTGATGTAGCAAAAACCGCAATAAAATACAAAGCTGAACATTTTGCCATAACTCCTACACGAATTATGGATGAAGACAATCCGTATTACATTATTGCAAGAGGAATGCTTTCAAAGGCGGCGGAGAAAGCTTTGAAAAAAGCAAATAAATATGCCGTTAATTCGGTAAGTCTTTCTACACTGGGAACAATAGCTTTTTCTGATTATTCAAATCAAGAATATATCAATAAAAACGGAATAGAATCAGATGTTAAAAAGATTATCGAAAATATGAGAAAATCCAAAAAGAAAGTTGCTGTATCAGGTGCTAATAGTTATGCCGTTGAGTCTGCAGATGTTGTTTTTGATACTGTTTCAAGTTGCGGTGACTATAGCGAACTGGATGTCGAAATTCCGTTTTATCAAATGGTTTTTCATTCCTACAAAACCTTGTACGGTGAATCTGTAAATATCAAAGAGAACATGGATTTGGCCATTGCAAAATCTTTAGCATACGGAATGGGAGTATCGTTTACAATTACTTCAAGATATATTTCCGATTCTGACGATTTAAGCGAATATTCGATTTACGGAACGGTATTCGACGATAATAAAACACTGTTTAGCGAAAAAATATTTAATAGTAATTTTGAGCAAGTTTATTCAAAAATATCAAACTTAAAACTTTTGGATTACAATATCCTAAGCAACGGGGTTTCCTTATCAACCTTCGAAAACGGAGTTTTGCTGTATTCAAATTTGACCGATACGACAAAGGACACACCGGTAGGTAAACTCAAAGCATATTCCTTTAAGTTGGGTTAGGAGATTAAAGATGAAAAAAACAAAAAGTAGTCTTAATAAAAAGCGAAGACTGGTCGGCTATACTTTTGTCATTCATTGGCTTTTGGGAATGCTGTTGTTCTTCCTTGTTCCGTTAGTAAGTTCAATATGGTACGGCTTTAATAATGTTCGTATTGAACCGGGAAGAATAATAACGGAATTTGTGGGATTTGACCATTTCAAAAAACTTCTTTTGATTGACCCTAACTATGTAAATCAATTAAGAGATTCTATAGGAATGATGTTCTATTCACTGCCTGTTATTATTTCTTTAAGTATTGTTCTTGCACTGTTATTAAATCAATCTTTTAAGGGAAGAACATTTTTCAGAGCTGTATTCTTTTTCCCGGTAATAATGACCAATTCGGTAGTAATGAAAATGTTAAATAGTGATTTTATTACAATGCCTTTGTTTTCTTCCGGAGAAGAAGGAGCAGGAATCATTAATTACAATCAGATTCTTCAGAATTTAAGTGTTCCGACACAAATAAAGCCGATTCTTGTTTTCTTGCTTTCCAATACGATTGTTTTGGTTTGGAAATGCGGAGTTCAAACTATACTCTTTTTAGCAGGTTTACAAAGTATACCTAAATCTTTTTATGAGGTTTCAAAAATAGAGGGTGCAAACAGATGGGAAGAATTTTGGTACATAACCGTTCCAAGTCTTCGTCATATTATTTCGCTTACAATAATCTATACGATGATTGAATTGTTTGCCGATCTTGAAAATACCGTTGTAGCACGAGCATACGAATTAATGATTTCTCAAGATTACGGAAATAGTTCAGCAATGTTGTGGATATATTTCTTTATCGTGTTGATTGTAATAGGAACATTGTATTTCCTATATCAAAGATATTGTATTAAACGTTGGGAATAAATATTTGAGAGGGTTGTTTATGAAAATTAAAAATCATGCTAAATTTATCATTTCAACAATGGTAGTTATTACAATGTTGTTTTCTGTAATGGTTCCTTTGTTGACGGTATTGGGCGAGGACAATAAATACACCGAACCTTCTTCTATGCTGTATTTTAAGAACACCAATAGCGGTCCGCTAATGCAAAAGGTTACGCTTGAGAAAGGAGAAACGTACTATTTTTCCTTTGGTATTTCATACGGCGCGCCCAGCTTTACATTGGCATTAAAAGATAATTCACGCCAAGATATTACGTTTAAGCCAACATTGGTTTCAAAAACCGAAAAAGATAGGTATGACCTTTACAAATACTCAATAACCATTCCTGCGGAAAACGACAAGGTTTATGTTGGTTTGTCTTTTGCTACCGGAAAAGAAGGCTATGTTTTCGATTTTAATTTGGAAAAATCCGGTGATTCAACCCATACAAACATCTTTAAGAACGGCCAGTTTGCAACCTATCTCGATAACTGGGTATGGGGAACCGATGCAAATTTTGTTTCAACCGGCACCGGAAAGAATAAAACAGAGTTCAGCAACAGCTTTGTTACATTGAAAATTAAGGCTTTTGACAAAAAAACGTTCCCCGAAAGGAAAAATCCGGAACCTAAAAAGGACCAAATGCTGTATTTTAATGCTAAAACCGAAGATTTATTTTCAACGGGCGTTAAGCTGGTCCCCGGTTCCTCTTATAATTTGTTTTTCAGTTTAACAAGCAATGCCGAATGCTCTATTGTTGCATTAGATAATAAGGAGAATAAGCTTTCGGTAAAGGAAAAAGCAGAAACCCTTGAATTAAAAGGAAAATATACGAATTATAAGTATGCCTTTACCGTTCCGACTGATACTGATACAGACCAGGGCAGTAATACTGCAACAGTTACGATAGGTTTCAAATTCCCAAAGGGAACAGAGGGCTATTTGTTCAATATTATTTTGGCAAAGAGCGACGATGAAGGTAAGAAACAAATTATTACAAACGGTGATTTGAAATCCGGTCTTGATTATTGGTGTTACGGAAGCAGCGTAAAGTTTATCCAGGGAGAAAAAGGACTTGGATTAACAAAATACGACGGAACCGAAGCTAAGCTTGAAGTAAGCGATTACGACGAAACAAAGTTTTCATTGAAATCAATTAAAGATAAAATGCTGTATTTCAAGGCAAAAACAGCGGATCAATTTATGACTCGTCTTTCCTTGATTCCCGGTGCAACATATACATATACATTTACCATGACAAATAATGTTACGGATTTTTCGGTTATCGGTAAGAACGATTCCCGTAATACCGTAGCTGTCGGTGTTGAATTAAAATATCCTGAAAAGCACGAAAAATATAATGTTTATACCTATTCGCTTACTATTCCCGAAACATTGAATACCGATGCAGGAAACGGAAAAGCATTGGTTTTTGTCGGTATCGCATTTTCAAACGGAGCAGAGGGATATTTAATAAATGCCAAGCTGGAAAAATCAGACGATGCATCTCATGTTAATTTGATTTCAAATTCGGATTTCAAATCCGGACTTAATAACTGGACTTGGGGTTACAATTGGTTTGTGAATTTCCCGGGTCAAAAGGGTTTTGGAATTTATAATTTTGAGGATACTTCTGTTTATCTTCAGGTGATGGACTATGATGAAAGTAAATTCACATTAGAAGCTCCGAAGGATAAAATGCTTTATTTTGATAACGCTTCAAGCGGTCCGTTGACCCAAAGAGTCGTTGTTGAAAAAGGCGCCAAATATTACTATTCCTTTTATGTTTCAAGAAATGTTGTAGGAACAAAAATTTCCGCAAAAACTAACGACAGTCCCGCACGAAAAGAAATGTCAATAAACGCCAAGCTTCTTGAAAAGGTTGAAGAGGGTAAACATACATACTATAAATATGAATTTACAATTCCTCAAACTTTCAAAACCGAAGAGGGTAAAACAACCAATTTTGCTTTTATCGGTGTTTCATTTATTACGGGATATGATGGCTATTTTTATAAAGCAAAGCTTGAAAAGGCAGACGATAACAGTCATAAACAAATGTTGTCTAATGCCGATTTCAAAACCGGATTGGATTATTGGGATTGGGATTACAGTTGGTTTATTAACTTCCCGTCTCAGTTGGGATTCGGTAGAACCGAGTATACTACTAAGGGTTCGGATGTTCTCAAGGTGATGGATTTTGACGAAACCGTTTTTTCTACAGAGGCTCCCGATATTCCTCTGAGCGATCATAGAATGCTTTATTACAGAAACGGTGCTAATCCAACATTGTTTGCGCTTCGAGTTGCGTGTCATCCCGGCAAAAAATACATATTAACATATAGTTGTTTCAGTACGGATAATGTTTCTTTTGCTATTGCCACTGACGGTGATAGAAATTCAATTTCTGCAAAACCGGAAATGGTAGGGGAACCGGTTGATCATGGCAATTATTCAACATATACCTATCAGTTTACAGTTCCCGCAGGTTATAGCACCAAGGAAAAATTTATTTTTGTCGGCGTAAAGATTCCTTATTATGCCGAGGGTTATATCTTTGATATGTCCTGCTATCTTGCAGATGATAAAAATAAAACCGAACTTTATACCAATCCGGGATTTATGAAAGATCTTGATGGTTGGATATGGGGTTGGGATGCTTGGTTCGGTTTAGGCGGAAACTGGCAGCCCAGTGGTATGATTACCTGGACAAATGGTATCGGAATAATAAAAGTAATGGATTTCAACACCAAATATTTTGATGAGTTGATTGCCGATATAAATAAGGACGACGGAGTTTGGTGGAGTGAAAAGGATTACAGTTCAAGTCAAAAGGCGGATGCTGAAAAATCTGTCGGCACCGCAACATTAAAGGGAACGTTCTTTTACGGTGATAACCAGCCCGTTGTAAAACGGAAAATGATATTACGTTCTGATGAAAACGAGTATATTACCACAACTGACAATAAAGGAACATTTGAATTTAAGAATATTATTGCAGGAAAATATGAAATATACTCCGTTAATAATGATGGTGAAGAAGTATTTGCAGGTTTTTATGAGTCGATTGAAGACTATGACATTTTGAATGTTGCTTTAATATCCACACCTGATGATTCCGGTGTAATAACCGAAGGGGAATATGAGGATATTTTGGACACTCAAGACTATGACGATGAAGACGGTAATGCTTCACAAAAAGAAAAATTGGTTTCTTTTTCGGGAACGGTATATACTCCCCAACTTGAAACCGTTTCGGATTTGAAATTATATTTAAATAATTTCGGCAAGGTGAAAACCGACAGTAAGGGTCAGTTTGAATTCAACGATGTTCCCGAAGGTGAATATGAACTATATACTATTTTGCCGAATAAACAAAAGTATGTTTTCAGAACGGTAACTCTTAAAGCTAGTGAAAAGTTAGCAGTAAAGTTAAGATATGATGCTACTATCGGCAATGAAGAAAATTCTTCCGATAATAACACAACGGTTATTATTTTGATTTCTTCAATTGCAGGCGGTGTATTACTATTGGGTGCAGGAGGAGCAGGCTTTGTTTTGATTAGAAAACGAAAGTTATTAAAAACAAAGCGATAATATATGATTGATTTTTTCAACAACACTTTTTATCTTAATACATCAAGTAGCAGTTATATTATGAAGATACTGCCGGATGGTATTTTGGTTCATAAATATTATGGCAAAAGAATAAAAGAACAAAATATGGATTTTTATAATTTGTATAAACAGTTTGATTATACAGCTGTTTATAAGGTCAATGGTGAGATAACAACAATGGACGCTTTGCCATTTGAGTTTCCTACGACAGGTAGGGGAGATTATAGAAATTCCGCAATTGTGGTTAGTGGAACTTCCGGAAGAACCACCAACGATTTTAGGTATTCTTTTCATAGAATCTTTGAAGGTGCTGCTGAATTAAACGGTTTACCTCACCTTGATTGCAATACCGAAAATGTTCAAACGCTTGAAATTATTCTTCAAGATATTGTTACAAAAGCAGAAGTTCACTTGTTTTACAGTGTGTTTGAAGATGTTGATGTTATCAGCAGAAACACAGTAATTGTTAATAAATCCGAAAGCAACATCAATGTTTCAAAGTGTGCAAGTATGTCCTTGGATTTTGAGTTTTCGGATTTTGATATGATTTCTTTGTATGGCAGATGGGCTAATGAGCGTTCGGTTGAACGAATTCCGCTGCGACATGGCCAAAATATCATTTCAAGCACAAGAGGTGCTTCGGGACATCATTCTAATCCGTTTATCGCTTTGGCACGAAAAAATGCAAACGAGGATTACGGTGAGGTTTACGGCGCTGCACTTATATACAGCGGAGATTTTGAAATCGGTGTTGATGTGGGACAGTTTGATAACGCAAGACTGTTTGCCGGTATTAATCACGAAACTTTTTCGTGGGAATTAAAACCGAATGAGTCTTTTGTTTCACCCCAGGCGGTATTGACCTTTTCCGACAGTGGAATTGGGAAAATGTCTCGCAATTTTCACAAGATGTGCCGAAAACATTTAGGTGAGTGCTCAAAGAATCTACCCCATCCGGTAGTACTTAATTTGTGGGAAGCATTTTACTTTGATTTGTCGGAAGAAAAGGTACTGGAAACAATAAAAAACGCTTCAAAAATGGGCGTGGATACGGTTGTTATTGATGACGGATGGTTCGGCAAACGCAAAAACGAACTTGTTTCTATGGGAGATTGGTACATAAATGTAGAAAGATTTCCCAATGGTTTTCATAGAATTATCCGGGAATGCAAAAATAACGGTTTAAAGCTTGGATTGTGGTTTGAGCCGGAAATGATAGGCAAGGAAAGCGATTTCATAAAAGAACATCCCGAATGGTTTGTTAAATTAAACGAAATTGAGCCAATTGTCAGTCGAGGCGAGTATGTTTTAGACCTATGTCAAGATGAAATAATCAATTTTGTTTTTGATAGTATGTCCGGCATTCTTAAAAAATATGAAATTTCATATCTGAAATGGGATATGAACAGAAATATTACGGATATGGGTTCCTTATCACTGCAAAGTAATTGCCAGAACGAGTTTTCTCATAGATATATGTTGGGTTTATATAAATTGATTGGAAAAATCAAAAAAGAATTCCCGCATATTTATATTGAGGGCTCGGCCGGTGGTGGCGGTAGGTTCGATTTCGGAATGCTTTATTATATGCCTCAAATTTGGTGCAGTGATAATTCCGACGCGATTTCACGACTTGATATTCAGTTTGGAACAAGCATGGTTTATCCGCCGGAGACAATATCGTCGCATGTGTCGGCAATTCCGAATCATCAAACCAATAGAGTAACATCTTTTAATTCCCGTGGAAATGTTGCTCAAATGTTCGCATTAGGATACGAACTTAACCCTAATATTATTAACGAGTCTGCTATGGAGTCAATCTTTCAACAAATTGAAAAGCACCGAGAATTGGAAAAATGGATTTTTGAAGGTGATTTTTACCGCTTGACGGATTTTGATGATGAATATTGCGCTTGGCAAATAGTTTCTAAGGATATGAAAAAATCCGTTGTTGTTTTTGTTGTAAAGCTGACCAAGGCAAAACGCATAGGGCAGTATGTTAGATTGAAAGGTCTGCAAAGTGATAAGGTTTATAAAATTAAGCAGTATGATTTATCCCTGACGGGCGATCTTATTATGAATGCGGGCTTGCCGATAATAAAACAATTAGACGATTTTGAATCTTTATTCTTTGAATTAAGTACAGAATAATAGGTTCTAAAGTTGTTTAGGAGGTGGGAATTTTCAAAGTTTAGTTTTTTGTCCCAAAAAATAAAAAAAGGAGAGAAAATTATGAAAAAAATTATTTCGTTAGTTTTGGCAATTTTATTAGTTGCTTGTTCCTTCCCGATGCTTAGCATGGTTGCAAGTGCTACCGAACCTACAAAAGCATTGCATGTTACGGCACCGGGCGGCTCTGTATGGCGTGCTATGGTAACAAATGTAAAATTAAACGCAAGCACAGAATACACCTTTGCATTTACCGCATCAACCAATATGGTTCTTGCAGGTGATACCACAACAACAGCTTCTGCAAATACCGGCTTAAAAACGTATAACGGTAATGCGGCTCAGTTAAATAACGATAATCTTTGTAATGTAACAGCAACATTAGAGGATTGTTATGTTTTAAGCGATAACCCCAATTATAAGAGATTTACTTATAAATTGGAAACACCTTCCTCGGTTCCGACAAGCGGTATTTTATTAGGTGTTGTAACTAATTTATCAAATTATTACTTGCTTGATATGATTCTTGTTGATGAGGACGATGAAGAGGTTGCTTTCAACGGAAAATTCGAAAGCGGTCTTGACCACTGGTGCTATGGTTTTGGTGATGACATAACATCATTTGAAGGTGGAACAACCGGTCTTGGAAAAACATACTATAAAACCGACGATAGCACACTTGAGGTTGTTCCTCTTGCTGTAAGCCCAACCGCAATGGACGAGCCCGCCGCTCCTAATAAGATGATTTACTACACAAACACTGCCGCTGAAATTTTTGCAAACAGATTTACAGCAGAAGCCGGCAAAATGTATTATTTGTCATTCGGAATTGCTTCTACTGCCGACATTTCAAAAATCGGTATCGGTGCTTACGGTGACGGAAACCGTAATAAAGTATCCATAAATCCGCAGTTTGTCAGCCGTATAAAGCATGATAATTATTATTTTGTAACCTATTCCGTTACAATGCCTGCTGATCTTTCAAGCGTAGCTGACAATAACTGGGTATATTTAGGCGTTGCCATTTCGGCAAATGCACAGTCATATATCTTTAATATGAATGTATATGACCCATACACAACTCAAAAGACAAATTTATTCACAAATGCTTCCTTTGCTGCCTCTATTAACTGCACTTCGGTAGGTCAATGGACTGCAATTCCTTCAAACAATTCCTGTTCCGAAGGTTCTTTCGTTACCGAGGTTCAGTCGGATAGCGTTACAAGACCTATCGGATGGACATCAACCGGCAAAGAATTAAGATTGATGGATTACGATGCTACAAAATTCCCTTCAAAGAAAATGCTTTACTTTGAAACAGGAAGCAGCAACGGTTTAATACTTAAAACAAGAGTACCTTTCGTTGCAAATACTGCGTATGACCTTTCCTTTAGTCTTTCAAGAAATGTTCCGAAAGACGGAGGCTTTGGCGTTGTATTCAAAGCCAATGATTATTACAATGGTTCAACCATTGCATCACCTGTATTTGTAAATTCCGTTGACCACGGTGAATATATAACCTACAACTATACCGTAACCGCTCCTTCAAGCGTTTCCGATAGTTTGTCATTTTTGCTCTTCTATTTCCCTAATACCAGAACGGGATACCTTTTAGATTGTTCTCTTACAAAACAAGGTGATACAAGCAAGGTAAACCAAATAGACAACGGTTTATTCGGTTTAGGTCTTAACTCATGGTCTTGTGGTACGGACGCTTGGTTTATTTCCGGTCAGGCAGGCGTAGGTAAAACAAGCTATAGCAGAGTCGACGGACAAAAATTAATCGTTAAAAATTTCAGCACCGAAGAAATCTCAAAAATCCTGCCGAAAAATATGCTTCACTATTCAGGTAAGGTTAGCGGTGACGATAAGTCAAATATCGGTAAAAAGGTTACTCTTCAAAAGGGACATACTTATACCGTAAACTTTGACTTCCATGCCTTCGAGGGTGGATTAGACAGCACCTGTTATTTGACCTTGAATAAAATGGCTACAAGAGATAGTAAATTATGTGTTGATGCACCTATCGTTGCAGACTTTTTGGTTGAAAACAACCAGTTTATCAGAAATATTGATACAATCAATAATACTGCAACATTTACATTTACATTATCCGATTCTTTAGCTTCCGGTTTACCGAATAGCGGAACTTATGCACTTTGCTTTACTTCAAGAACAACCCAGCTTAATACCGATATGTATGTAAGCAATATGGTTATGTATGATGTTGCGGATTCCGAAAGAACTAACATTTTGGGCTTTAACAATTACACATCCAATTTAAGCGGTTGGGTTGCTTACTGGGATGTTGCTAATGAAAATGCAACTTCATTTACACAACAGGGTTGTACCGTTAAAATTGAAAATTACGATGAAACAAAATTCCCAACAGAGAAAAAGATGCTTTACTTTAAGGAAACCAAAAAAGACGGCTTTGATGTTTTCCTTCAAAAGATTAAGTCGTTAGAAGCAAATGTTGAATATACTATTTCTATGGATTATTACTTTATGTCGGGAGCATTTGACGAAACATTCTATTTCGGTTTATACGGCGGTCCCGGCGAAGGTGATATGGTTTACAAAACTCAGTATAGGTCATCAAAGGAAAGCGTTCTTTCTGGAACATTTGATACAACGGTTGATACCGGCAAGAACATTAAGTTTACATTTACATTAACTCAAGAGGAAATAGATAAAAACACTAAGTATTATGCAGGTCTTTATTTATTACCGGACCCGGATATGATTACCGAAATGTATATTGCCGACCTAAAGATTTATAAGACCGACGACACACAGAAAACAAATTACTTTGCTGACAATGAATATTCCACAAAAATTTCCAATTGGTATGCAAACTACGGCGGTTCATATATGGGTTCATCTCCCTCAACAATATTCTCAAGAGGCGACATTGAGTTTACCGCAAAGTATGTTCCTTATGTTGCAGACTATTTCGCAACACCTGACCTTACTACCCATTACGGCGATGCAAATGCCGACGGTAAATTCAATATTATTGATTTAGTAGCATTAAAGAAAAACCTTGCAAACAAAGCAGCATACTTTGTTATGGCAGATGCAAATGCCGATGCAAGCGTTAATGCTTCGGATATCACAAAAATCGTCAATATGTTAATCGGAACCGAAAGCATCGGTTGGACCGAAAATGTTATTACTCTTGACGAGTTTAACGCCGTTGGCGGTGCAGATTCACAGGCAACAACATTAAAGAACACCATATTGAATTCTGCTAACGATGTTACTCCTTCAGGAACAACTTACTATATTTCAAACGACGGTAACGATAACAACGACGGTAAATCAACATCAACTCCGATTAAGACAATTGCAAAGCTCAAATTATTGTCTCTTAACTCCGGCGATATTGTATTGTTCAGAAGAGGCGATACATTCAGAACAAATGAAAAAATCAGTGTTAATTCCGGCGTAACATACTCTGCATACGGCACCGGTGCAAAGCCTAAGATTTACGGTTCTGTAAAGAATTATGCCGATTCAAGCTGTTGGACTACAACAGACGGTAATATTTGGGTAACCGATATTGATGCCGATTATGCCGCAAATGTGGTATTTAACGACGGTGAGTCGGTAGGTTACCGCAAGAATGCAATGACAGGATTAACCGAAAACGGAGATTTCTATTTTAACAATGAAACAAGCAAGTTGTATTTGTTTATGAATCAGGTAAACCCTGGCGTTAAATTTGATTCGATTGAAATTTCCTCCTCCGAGTATTTGTTCTACGGAATAGGTTCGGATGCAAGTTCTTCACTATACATGAAGAACATTAAGATTTCAAATCTTGACCTAAGATATGCTGCAACCCATGCTATCTATCTTGCTTTTGTTCAAGATATTAACATTAACAACTGTGCAATCGGTTGGGCAGGCGGCGAATATCAAAGCGGAACTAACAAGACCGTTAGATTAGGTAATGCTATTCAGCTTTGGAGAATTGCAAAGGACACAAATGTTTCCAACAACTATTTGTATCAGGCATTTGATGCTGCAATAACATTCCAGGGAACCGGAAACAACCAATATACCGGATTGACATTGAACAGCAATCTTATTGAATATTGTTCAATGAACTTCGAATTCTGGGCAAATAACAGCGACGGCGACCTTGATACCGGCGCTTCCTTAAAGGATATTACATTTAATAACAATATTCTTAGATTCGGCGGTATGGGCTTTGGCGGACTCCAAAGATCAATCAAGGGCGACCAGGCTTACATTTTGGCTTGGAACTCAGAATGCAATGCCGGACAAATTGATAATTTCCAGATACAGAATAATATTTTCGACATTGCCAACAGTAATTATTATTACTCAAAGAATACCGATACATTCTTTACAATGTCGGGAAATACCTATTATCAAAAATCAGGAAGTGCATTCCAAATTGCAAATGGCTATAACGATTATGCAACAAACTCGGAGGAGTTTGATACGGCAATCAAAAAGATTGACGCAACTGCAACCACTCAATGGGTCGCTTAATAGCTTAACGGCATAAATTAAAGCAGACTTTGTATTGACTAAAAATTTAATCAATACATTGTCTGCTTTTTCTTTTAAGGAGTAATTATGTTATTATATTTCATTAGACACGGGGACCCGATTTATTTTCCCGACAGTCTAACCGACCTTGGACACAAGCAGGCGATTGCTTTGTCAAAAAAACTTTCAACCTTAAACTTTTCTCAAATTTATACCTCAACCTCCGAAAGGGCAATATTAACGGCTAAACCCACCTGCGAAGCTTTGGGAATGGACTACATTCCGCTTGCCTGGTGTGACGAAAGATACGCGGGCGAGGAACTTATGGGTTATGACAGTAAAAACGAAAAACATTTTTTGTTTACCTGCGATAACTATCAAAAGCTTTTTGTTTCAAATGAAATAGAGCGCTTGGGAGATAAATGGTATACTCATAAAGCTTTTGAGAATATGAAGTGTCAGCAGGGTATGGAGAGAATCTCTACCGAAACATATAGGTTTATAGAAAGTTTAGGATATAAGCATAATAAAGAGGAAAGAAATTATGAGGTAGCAAGAGCCAACGACGATAGGATAGCTTTGTTTGCCCATGCCGGTTTCGGAAGTGTGTTTTTAAGCTGTCTTTTAGACATTCCGTATCCTATGTTTTCATCAAGATTTGTAATGAGCCACAGCACCGTTACCGTTATCGAATTTCCAAACAATGAAGTGTCCGTTCCGAGAGTGTTGACCTTTTCAAACGATTCTCATTTGTTAAAGAATAATCTGCCTACAACTTTTTGTAATTTGATTGAATTATAATCAAATATATTTTGTTTCCTTGGGGGGAAAACCAAAGTGTTTTTTATATGTTCGGCTGAAATAACTCGTGTCGTTAAACCCACTCATAAAACAGGCATCACTAACCGAATAATCTCCCGAAGCAATAAGCGATTTTGCATAGTTCAGGCGCAATCTGTTTATGTATTCAATAGGAGAAATTCCGAATTCGGAGTTAAAAATTCTTCTTAAATAGGTATCGCTTATTGAGCATTTGTCGCATATTTCTTTTATAGTGATATTCTTAAAAGTATAATTTTCACAGATGTATGCCGTGGCGGTACTGAGTATTTTCTTTTGGTTCGGAGAATTATATGTTGTTTTATAATTTATTTGTTTGATTTTATATAAAATATCATATAATTCTCTAAGACATTTTTCGTTAAATCCGTATTCTTGTTTTTGAAAAGAAGACACGGCCTTTATAAAGCAGGGTAAAAGAGAATCCTTGCTTTTGGAATGAATCAAAAAAGGTGCATAATCAATTTGGTTGGATAGGATAAAGTTAATGGCATAGCAATCCCCGTCAACAGTGTTATCAATAACGTAGCTGGAGCCAAACGGCAAAAAAATAACGTCGCCGTCTTCAACGGTTAGTTTTTCTCCGCTTGAAAAATTATAGGTTTTTTTACCGCTTAAATTATAGGCAATTCCGTATGATGATCGGTTGGTATGTATTAGAGAACCATTTCCGGGTTTTACAAAACAGGCCAGCACGATTTTAGTAACGAATAATTCATTTTTTTTATCCAAAAAATTCATATAATCACCATAAATATTATAATTCGTTGTTATGAATAAGTCAAATGTTTCTTTTTGTCAATGTATTTGAATGCAAATAGTTTTATGATTAAGATAATGGAAATAGGAGGTAATATTATGTTTGGAAATCTAAATAATGATATGGACTATCTTATTAATAAATATCATAGGGTAGACCTGCCATTTGATCCTTATGATAGAATGGCATACCACGGATATGAGTACGATGAATCAACAGGGTTAGATGACGATACAATGCGTGCAAAATTAAATGAACTTTCAAGCAAATTAACCGATTTGCCTCATCCTGTTGCCAAAGCAAAACTATTTGAGTTTTTACTTGATAATGCAAGAATTGACGTGAATGAAAAGGATTGGTTTGTCGGTTTTTATAACTGGGGAAGACTTTTATGGCATAATACAATAACTACTTGGTCAAACGAGGTTTTTTCAAAAATTCCCGAAATAAGCGATGAAATAAAACTGTTTGACTCGGTTGGTGCGGTTGCAATTTGGCCGGATTTTGACCATGTAATACCAAACTGGGACTCTCTTTTGGAATTGGGTTTTATAGGATTACTTGAACGGACTGAAAAATACCATGCACAAATGAAGCAAAACGGCATTACCCCCGAACAGGACGCATTTTATGAGGGTATAGAGATTACATATCAGGCAATCATCAGATTGATTGATAGGTATTATAAGTTCGCCTTAACAAAGACCAACGAAAAATCAAAACTTCAAGCCGATTGTTTAAAGAATTTGCGTGATGGCAAGCCCACAAATCTCTATGAAGCTTTGCAGGCTATGTATATTTTCTTTATTGCCTGTGAGTGCGTTGACAATTATCAAACAAGAAGCTTGGGCAATGGTATTGACAACACTCTTTTGCCTTTTTATAAAAAGGATATTGAAAGCGGAAACTTTACACAAGACCAAGAGAAAGAGTTTATAGCATACTATTTAATGCAGTATTCCGCAATAGGCAATTATTGGGGACATCCTATGTATATGGGTGGAACTAATACCGACGGCAGTACAAAATTTAATGTTATATCCGATGTAATTTTGGATATTTACGACGAACTTAAAATATATAATCCGAAAATACAAATCAAGGTGGCAGAAAACACTCCGAAGGAAGTGCTGTTTAAGGTATTTAAGCTTCTTCGAAAGGGCGTGTCAAGCTTTGTATTTTGTTGCGAACCGGGACATAAAAAGGCAATTATGGGTTACGGTGCTTCCGAAAGCGAAGCTGAAAATTTTGAAATCAGCGGTTGCTATGAAACAAGGGTGCGCAGCGATGAGTCCTCCACCGGTGTTGCATACATAAACGCTTGTAAAGCGATAGAGTTTGCTCTTAATAACGGCTGTGATATTAAAACCGGAATTAAGGCCGGTGTTGAATCGGGCGATATTTCAAAGTTTGAGTCTTTTGATGATTTTTACTCTGCTTTTATTAAGCAATGGGAATATTTAATTGAGGAATCCGTAAAAATCGGCAATTCCTACGAAGGTTCTTTGGCTTATGTTAATCCCTCCAATGTTTATTCGGCAACTATTGAACGCTCGCTAAAACAGGGAATCGACGGATACTCATTCGGTGTGAAATATAACAATTCCTGTATTTTGTGTTCGGGTTTTGCAAGTGCTGTGGATTCGTTAATGGCAATAAAAAAGATTTGCTTTGAAAACGGTGTAGCAGGACTTGACGAAGTTAAAAAAGCTATGGAAAATAATTGGAATGGTTATGAAAAACTGCGAATGTCTGCATTAAAACTACCAAATAAGTACGGAAACGGCGACAGAGAAACGGACGAACTGGCTTCTTGTATGGCGGATTATTTCAGCAATAAAATAAATAACCGTCCTAATGCTCGGGGAGGAGTTTATAAAACTGTTATGCATTCGGCAATGCAGTTCGTATGGCAGGGTGCAAAGACATCAGCTTTACCAGACGGACGAAAAGCAGGGTTTGAACTATCTAAAAACGCTTCACCTGTAAGTGGTATGGATAAAAACGGCGCCACGGCTTTAATAAACTCGGTTGTGAAAATGCATCCGTATAATTATCATGAATCATTTTGTGTTGATGTTATGTTACACCCATCTGCTGTCTCGGGTGATGACGGCTTATTGGCGATGTACGGATTACTTATGACATATCTTAAAAATGACGGAATGTCCATTCAGTTTAATATTTTCAATTCCGAAACATTAAGAGATGCGCAAAAAAATCCGGAAAAGTATAAAAATTTACAGGTTCGTGTTTGCGGATGGAATGTTTTATGGAACAATTTATCAAAAGAAGAGCAAGAAGCTTATATTTTAAGGGCGGAAAACATTAGGTAGTGAAATTAAAAAAATGATTAACTTGTTAAAAAAGAACAAAGAATTGTTATTGGCAATTTTTAATATGATGCTTTTCGGCTCGTTATTTCCCTTAATAAAAATCGGATATTCGGTCTTTAATATTGATACTAATAGAATTTGCGATATTTTGGTTTTTGCTTCGATTAGATTTATTCTTTCCGGTTTAGTATTATTGTTAATCAGTTTTGTTAGAAAAGAAAAAATAGCGGTACCGAAATTCAAATCGTTTTGTAGCATCACCTTTATGGGTATTTTCGCAATAGTTTTGCATTATGCTTTTACATATATTGGTTTAAGCCTTGCCGATAGCTCAAAAACGGCATTGTTAAAACAACTTGGATTGCTTTTATATGTTTGTTTTGCTTTTTTGTTTGTAAAAGAAGAAAAATTCGGAACTAACAAGATTATCGGCGCTATTGTCGGTTTTTGCGGTATTATCGCTATAAATTTCGGTGCGGGAGGAAATGTTAAGTTTTCTATTGGCGATTATCTTATTATTTTCGCTTCTGTTTGCAGTGTTATTTCAAGTGTTTTAACTAAAAAGGTTGCGCAAAACAATTCTTCATTTTTGGTTGTCGGAATTTCTCAATTAACCGGTGGAATTATTTTGCTTTTTATCGGTTTGATGATGGGTGGATGTATTCCTACTTTTACAATAAAATCGGGATTTGTTTTTGGCTATATATGTTTAGCATCTATTGCCGGATATCTATTATGGACATATCTTCAAAGAAACGGTGATTTATCAAAGTTGTTTATAGTAAAGTTTGCCGAGCCTTTATTTGCTTGTATATTTGGCGCAATACTTCTTGGAGAAGATATATTAAAATTACAATATTTGTTTGCTTTTATATTAATTTCCGCAGGAATTATGTTTGGAAATAAAAAGGTTTAGTTCATTAAAGGGAGAAAGTTTATGAAAAAAGTTCCAATCGCTATGCAATGGCAATTTAATGAAGATTCTTTAAGAAGAAAGAAATATCTTAAAGATTTAGATTTTATTAAAGAAAATACCGAAGTTAATTTAATAAATATCGCCACTACCAAGGGTGCAGTGACAAGAGATAATCCCTCCCTTATAAATGATATGAAGGAATTGGTGGAATACGCACATTCCCTTGGCATTCGAATTGTGTTAAGAACTACACTTATAAAAGGATTTTTTAATAATTCTCCCCATATTATTGACGACCAAAAAAACGCTCAAGGTCTTGTTTACGATAACGAGGGTGTAGTTGACAAGGACGGCTTCGTTGAGTTTACCCAGACACCTAAATGGAACAGGGCAAAGGTTTTGCCTTTATGGAATAGGGTCGTTAAGGCGTATATGTTTGATAAAACCGATAACGACCATTATAAAAAGGACAGCCTTGAGGATATTACCCATAAGGCGAGGGTTATTGATTGCGAATCCGATTTGATAACGGTGGAGATTGACGCAGGAAAAGAAAATTACGGCAAAACGGTTTTTCTTATGACCGTTCAGTACTTTAATTGTTACGAATGCTTTGGCGATTCTATGTTTGAAAACTATAAGGCGGAAATGAACGATTACCTGGATGTTCCCTTTGACGGATTTTGTATGGATGAAACAGGGTATATGGTTTTGGGTTCTGCTTATGAGGAACCATTTAGAGCACGGTATTATACCGAGGCACAGCGAGAATACTTCAAAAACCGTTTAGGTATTGATTTTGACAAATTGTTGTTTGATATGCGGTATGCTCCTCAAAACGAGGATAAGACCCGAATTAAGGCAATAAATATTTATTTTGAGGAACTGTCGAAGCAACCAATAAAGATTGAATGGCAGGTTGCAGAGTACGAAAAAAAGCATTTTGGCGAGGATGTTTTTTTGACCTGCCACAATACCTTTCATAACGACCTTCAAAATGATGAAATATGGAAAACCGGCTGTCGTTGGTGGGATTTGCCCAGGGATTTCGGTCATACCGACGAAAACATTCCGTTTCCTATCAGAATGGGAATCAGCCTTGCTCATAATGAGCCTATTTGTATAGATATGTTTTATCATAAAGAGCAACAACCTTACTATGACCATATTATTGAGGGCGCACCCTTTAACTGCCGGCAGTTTCATCATTCTTATAACGATGGAATTTGGGGTCAGGGCTTTACCGAAAAGGAATTTTTGAAAAACATCAGAAAGCTTGACAAAACCGTATCCTGCCTTGATGAGTTTCAGACCGAAAGACCAAAGCTGGACCTTTTAATAATATTCGGCTTTACATATCAAAACAACTGGTATCCAAACTATGAAAACCGAAATGAGTGGGATGTCAACGGCGCACCGGGAATTTTGTCTAAATGTGATGAAATATGGCAAAACGGATATCGTTGTGCTTTGATTCCGGATTATACAATATTAGACGGCAGAACGGAAATAAAGGATAATAAGGTTTACTTTAACGGACATGGTTTTTCTCATGTATTGTTCCTTTATCCTCAATATGCCAAGCCTGAAGTTTTTGAGTTTCTTGATGAAATGAACGGTAAAAATATACCATTGAGTGTTGTAGGTAATGCCGAACTTGATTTCTACGGAGAAGAAGCAAAACTAAACTTTGCAACAAATAAGGATTTTTCGTTGGATTTATTGGAGAAAATCGGTTGCGATAAAAGCGGAATTGAGAATGGATGTATCTATGCAGATGGTAGTTTTGCCCTCGTAAGTCATGGAATTTTGACAAATAAAGAAGAGTCTTTTTATATAGAAATAGACGGAATTAAATACACAGGTATTTATACAGGTTTATTGGCATACAGAAAAGGACAATTTGCTTTTGCTACAAAGGGAAGTAAGTTATTTATAGACGGCGAACAAATAACATTAGAAGAATGCTGAGTGTTAAGGAAGATATTGTTGTGGAAAAAGCTACGATTTTTGAAATAAAGCGTTTTGCCGTTCATGACGGCGATGGAATAAGGACAACGGTTTTTTTTAAGGGTTGTCCGCTTAAATGTGTGTGGTGTCACAACCCCGAAGGTATTAACATTCAATCTGAACTTGCATATTATTCGGATAAGTGTATTAATTGCGGTGAATGTGTTGCTGTTTGTCCGTCTTTTGCCCATACAATTGATTGTAACGGTCATACATTTGATAGGGAAAAGTGCATTTCTTGCGGAAAGTGCGTGGATTCTTGTTTGGGTGATGCGTTACAGTGGTACGGAAAAAAATATTCCGTTAGTGAACTATTAGATATTGTCCTTTCGGATAGAGAATTTTACGAAAATTCAAACGGTGGCGTTACTCTTTCCGGTGGAGAATGTTTGTTACAAGCTGACTTTTGTGCTGAATTTTTAAAGGCACTAAAAAAAGAAAATATCAACACCGCCGTTGATACTTCCGGGTTTGTTTCCAAAAAGGCATTTGAAAAAGTAATTCCTTATACCGACAAGTTTCTTTTTGATATTAAGGCTTTCGATGACGATGTTCACATTAATTGCACCGGACAATCAAACAAGATTATTTTGGAAAACTTAAAATATATCAATTCTATGAAAAAAAGCATAGAAATCAGAATACCGTATGTTCCGAAATTTAATGATAATCAAATTGAAAAAATCGGTGATTTTATTATTGACTTAAAAAGTGCGATAGAAGTCAAGATACTTCCATATCATAATTATGCCAAATCTAAATATCTTTCTCTTAATATTAAAAATACCATACCGGAGTATTTGCCATCAAGGGAAGAAATTATTGCGGCCGAAAATCATATTAGAAAGAAAAATATTATTATTAAGGATTAGGTGAACAACAATGAAAATACTCTCTGTGAATGATACAAAGTTCAAAAAATACGGTAAAGTATTGGCGGGCTATGATTATTCGGAAATATTTGAAGAATTAAAAAAAATACCATTGCCAGAAAGCGGAATAATCTACATTGCATCAAATGAAAATTTTGAAAGCAAGAAAGAAAAAGAATTGTTTATGAACAGAGGATTTGGCGGAACTCCGATTCAAATAGGTTGTGTATGCGGCTCAAATGATATTCTTAATTGTCTGGAGTATCATAAAAGCAGCGAATTTAATATTGCTATGGACGATATAATATTAATTTTGGGTGACGAAAGAGATATTGTTGCCGGAAAATACAATACTGAAAAATGTGAAGCGTTTTTTGTTCCTGCCGGAGTCGGAGTTGAATTGTTCGGCACAACTTTACACTATGCTCCAATGGGTAAAAACAATGAAAATTATAGGATGATATGTGTGTTACCAAAGGGAACAAACGGAGAAAAGGTACCTTTTACAAAAACTGATATTGAAGATGAAATGTGTTTTGGTGTGAACAAGTGGATTATGGCTCATGCAGAATATGATGACGATACAATTTATAAAGGATTGGTCGGTAATAATATTAAATTTTCCGACTTGGAGGAGTAAGTATGAACGTAAAATTAATTGAGCAAGCTTTTGAAAATGCAAAAGAGGTTTATGACAACTATGGTGTTGACGTAGAAAAAGTATTGGAAAAATTCGATAAGATACCGGTTTCAATTCCCTGTTGGCAGGGAGATGATATTGTTGGGTTTGAAGACATAGGTGCCGGTGCTTCCGGAGGATTAATGGTTACGGGTAACTATCCCGGAAGACCCAGAAATCCGGAGGAGTATCGTATGGACCTTGAAAAAGTCTTATCTTATGTTCCGGGCGCCATTAAGCTTAATCTTCATTCAAGTTATGGCGAAAACTTTGAAAAAGGAATTGACCGTGACGAATACGCTCCTCATCATTTTGAAAATTGGGTAAAATGGGCGAAAGATAAAAAAATAGGTCTTGATATGAATGCAACCACATTTGGTCATCCCAAAGCGGCAGACGGACTTACCATTTCCAATCCAAACGAGGATATTAGACAATTTTGGGTTAGACATATGCAATCGGTACGCCTTATTGCTGAATATTTCGGTAAAGAATTGGGAACACCTTGTGTTTATAACACTTGGGTTCAAGACGGAATGAAGGATCAACCGGCAAATAGAATGAAATACAGAATGCTTATGAAGCAATCTTTTGATGAGATCTTTTCCGCCAAAAAAATTGATGAAAAGTTTGTTTATGATGCATTAGAACCGAAACTTTTTGCGGTTGGGGTTGAAGAATATACGGTAGGATCTAATGATTTTTATCTTTCTTACAACGGTTATGCAAGAGCAAACGGAATCGGAAACACAATTATGAATCTTGATATGGGACATTTTCATCCTGAAGAAAATGTAGCAGATAAGATTTCGTCTGTAATGACATTTTCGGATAAGTTTATGGCACACTTTACTCGCGGAATACGTTGGGATAGTGACCATGTTGTGCTTAATGATGAAAAAACCAATAATATGATGCATGAAATTGTTCGATGCGGTGTAATTGACAATGCCTTCATCGGAACTGATTATTTTGATGCTTCTATTAACCGAGTTGCTGCTTGGACAATCGGCACCAGAGCCACAAAGAAGGCTTTGTTAAATGCAATGCTTGAGCCTGTTAATTTGCTTCAAAAGGCAGAGGATGACGGTGATTATACACTTCGATTGGCTTTGCTTGATGAATTTAAGTCCCTTCCGTCTGCTGCTGTTTGGAATTATTATTGCTATAAGAATAACATTCCCACTAACGCAGAATGGCTTGATGATCTTAAAAAATACGAAACAAAGGAAATGTTTAAAAGAAACTGATACTTCAAAACATTTTGGTGATTATAATGTTAAATAAAACAGATGTATTTTGCGCTTTCGGGGACAGTATAACCGCCGGAGGACTTTGGGTTGCAGAGGTATTTGACAGCATCGCGTCATATGGTATAAAAGTTTTTAATTGCGGTGTTGCCGGAGATACGGCTTATGATTCCCTACGAAGAATAGAAACTGACTGCTTATGTTATAATCCAACGGTAGTATCTGTTATGTTCGGAGTGAATGATATTGAGCATTGGCTTGATCCGGATGAACCCCAAAAAGAATTATTTGATTCGTTGATAAAGCGATATAAAGAAAGTATGGAAAAAGTGGTTGCAACCTTCATTGAAAAAAATGTTAAGGTAATAGTAATGTCTCCGCCACCTTATTGTCAGGGTGAGTTCTTTGAAACAAAGGACTTTCGTTGTAATGAACGATTAAGGGAGTGCGTAACGTATGCAAGGCAAGTAGCGGAGAAAAACAATTGCAGTTTTATTGATATTTACAACTTGTTTTCTCAAAAGGAAAATATTAAAAATTATTATAAAGACGACCGAGTTCACTTAAATGCAAAAGGGCAAAGAATGATAGCAGCCACAATTTTGCAACATTTAGGTTTTGAAAATGAAATAAAATCAGACGAAGATTTTGATTTTTCAACCTTGAATAGAGAACGAATGAAAATTGAAACTTTGTTTAAAGAAATAATGTATGCAAAACACGATACAATTGATAAGTATTGCGACCGTTTGGGAATAAAAATGACAAAAGAAGAAATGTTAAAGCATATTCACGATAATATTAACAGTCCCTATCCCTATGTTGCATACTGTGCCAAAAAATACGTTGAAAACATAGATGATTTGGATAACATAAAAAACGAACTTATTTTAATAACTGAAAAAATGGTAGATAATACCATTAAGGAGTGATAGACAGTATGGAAAAATATGCGTGGAGAGCTACTGTAAAAGTGGGTTGCATAGAAGAGTACAAAAAAAGGCATAATGAAATTTGGCCTGAACTGGTAAAAGTACTTAAAAATGCCGGAATATGTAATTATACAATATGGAATATCGGCAACGAACTTTTCGGATATTACGAATGTGAAAAGGGTATAAAGTTTGCATCGGATTATCAGGCAAACAGTGTAATTGTTGATAAGTGGAATGAGTATATGAAGGACGTTATGGTTATGGAATTAGATCCAATAACCGGTGCACAGCCACTTCTAACAAAAGTGTTTGAATTGGACTAATTCATTCATTATCCTTGTAAGATTGTTAATCAGAAAAACTATTATTGTAACGACGGAATGGTAATATATGAATAACTCAAAAAAGTCAATTAAATGGGGATTTATGGGAGCAGGTGCCATTTTAGATCGCTGGATGAAAGGTGCGGCACAATGCGACGATATGGAAATCGTTGCTATTGCATCAAGGACGACGGCTTCGGCCGATAGAATGGCAAAAAAGTATAATATTCCCAATGTGCTATCATATTGTGAGTTGGTTAAAAGGGAAGAGATTGACGTGGTGTATGTAAATACAATTCATCCTGCTCATGCCCAACTTGCTATAATGGCTATGGAAAACGGCAAGAATGTGCTTGTCGAAAAACCTGCCGCTGTAAATGAAAAAGATTTCATTGAAATGACCGAATGTGCTAAGAAAAATAATGTTTTTTTAATGGAAGCGGTTTGGACAAGATTTTTTCCGATTTTCAAATCAATAGATAAGGTCGTTGAATCCGGCAAAATCGGTAAAATCAGATTAATACAATCTTCTTTCGGTTTCTCGGTGTCAAATGAAAGCAAATCTTCAAGATTGTTTGATGAAAATCAAGCGGGAGGAAGTTTATTAGACGTAGGCATTTACAATTTGAACTTTGCTAATATTATCCTAAAGAAGCATCCAAGCGAACTTATCGGAATGTGCTCTATGGATACTGATGAAAATCATTATAATGTTGATGAAACAGCAGGTGTAATTGCAAAGTTTGACACAGGGGAAATTGCAATGATGACAAGTAGCATTCGTTCAAAAATGTCAGAAACAGCATATATTTACGGTTCAAAGGGATACATTGAAATACCCCATTTTTACAAGCCGGAAACAGCGTATGTCTACAATGATGGAGAAATAGATACAATAATATCTAAAGTGCCTCAAAAAATTGACGGAATAGTTGACGAAGGATATCAATTTGAGATTGATTATGTTAATGAATGTGTTCGGAACAATGTAAAATGTCCCCAATATGTTACATGGGATAATACAAGAACCATTCTTGCGGAATGCGACAAACTCAGAGAACAATGTGGGATTGTGTATCCGTTAGAAAAATAAAACATAAAAAACAATTGATTAAACATTACTTCCTGGATTATGATGTTTATGGCTGAGAAAAGTAGTTTTGATAGACTAATTAATCCGAATGACAATGCTTTTTTTGCTACGGAAAGTATGATAGAAACTATTAGAAGTAATTTAAAAGAAAAGGATTTACCCATATCCGATGTGTTAAAATGCGTTTATTTGTCCTTGGCAACTTCATACGACTCTGCAATAAAAACCATAGAAAAATATGCTGACAAGAAGATAGAAAGCATAATAATTGTAGGCGGAGGAAGCAAAGATAAATACCTAAATGAATTAGCATCAAAAATAACCGGCAAGAAGGTATTGACTGGATTATCCGAAGGTACTGCACTCGGAAATATTCTTTCTCAAATAATGGTTATAAACAATATAAGCCTTCCAAAAGGCAGGGAACTTATCAAAAATTCATTTGAATTTAAAGTATTTCAATAGTTTATTAAACCTCTTGTGATAAGAGGTTAATAATATAAGGTCAGCCAAAGACCTAAACTGTGGTTTTTACAAATTTCCTATCTTGTTCGGGCAAACGAAGCAGGGAATGGTAATCATCACAAAAAAGCAGTTGTGAGGTCTTTATGTCCAAAGCAACTGCTTAATTTTTTTAATTTATTAGCAGGAAAAAGAAATGGAAAAGCAAAATTTAATGGATGGATTATTAGAATTTTCAAAATAATTCACAGGCAACGTAACCGATGGTACTGTTATCGAGGATATACTTATAAATTAGCTTTTTATCGAATGAGTATAAGAAAAGTTGTCAATAAAACATTCATATATGATTATCAAACTGTCATAAAAGTTTATGACACTTTTGCTTGTACAAATGTCGGTTCCAATAGCCGATTTTTTGAGTGGGTTATAATTATTGTATAGGGGGTCAAAATGAACTCCGTGTAGGGGTCAAATTGACCTAATATATTAAAAGATATAGGCAAGAGAGGACTGTAAAAGTCGTCCTCTCTGCCAAATAGTAAGGATGCTACTCACTATCGTTCGTAACATCCTAAGGTAGAGCTTCTTGCGAAGCTCTACGAAAAGCTAAAATAAGCTTTGGAAACACAAAACGGCTAAATGTAGCACTCGCCGGAAATTTTGCACAATTCGTTTTTGAGTAGGATTTGCTTACATTAATAGCTAAATCTACACCTTTGCTATCGACTAAGGGTTTTATATTCCCCCCGGTTAGTTAGCTTCCAAATAAAGCGTTTTAACCGTGAAAATCGAGCTAAAAATTGATGTTATGCGATAGATGTGGATTATTGTATTTTCAATCCTTTAAGCATCCAATCGGAATGACAAAAACTCCGTCGTCTCTTCTGTAACCGTATTGGGTTCCCGTGATAACAATTTTTAAATCCGGCTTGCGAAGAGGGCATTGCTTTTCTCTTTTGTTATACTCATCAATTAAGTTTTCAATCTCGCATAAATGCTTTGCACCGAGATCAATTTCTTTTGAACCGAGTTTGAATTCTAAAAGAGCATATCTTCCGTCGTTCAAATGAAGCACACCATCCGCTTCAAGTCCGTAACGGTCGCGGTAATATGACATTGCACCGTCGAAGACCGAGGAGTATATTTTAAGGTCGCGAATACAAAGCGACTCGAAAAGAAAACCAAGCGTTTTGAAATCAGTGTTGAAGTAGTCGGGTGAAAGTCCGAGTGCTGCAACAGCAATCGACGGGTCAATTAAGTTTCGCTTTTGGGATGAACGGATATTGCTTTTTGAACGAATTGACGGACACCAAGCTTCAATATCCTCAATGATATAGAGTTTCTCCAAAGCATGCATATAGTCGTAAATGGTAGCAATACTGACATCGTAATTTGACCGTACATCGCCGACGATTGTCTTTGTTTCTGCGAGTGTGCATATATTACGGCTATACGATTGCAAAAGAGTCTGTGCGCATCGTGAATTACGCTTTTTTCCGTCAATATTTGATATATCTACCGAATAAGTCTGTTTATATAAATCCTTTGCAATTTCAAGCTTTGAACGAGGTGTTTTATTTAAAAGCGCTCTCGGCCAGCCTCCGCGGCAAATTGCAAAAATCAAATCGTCAATGGTAAGTTGTGATTCGCAACCATCAAAGTTTTCGGGTTTGTCAAACAGTTCTTTAAGTGATACCGTTCCGTTTGATTCTTCACTTTCGTATAAACTCATGGGATACATTTGCAGTTGGCTGATTCTGAGCGTACCTGTATGGGCAGTTTTAATTTCTTTGGAGGAAGAACCGGTTAGAATATACTGACCGTTTTCTCCTGAATCGTCGATGTCTTTTCGGATTGTTCCCCAAAGCTTCGGTGCATCCTGCCATTCGTCAAACAAACGCGGCTTTTCACCGATTAAAAGTTTTTTAGGCGCGGTTTCCGCAACGGCAAGCAAGTTTTCACGCACATCTTCATCTTGGAACTCAATAAAACTTTTGGCTTTTTGCTTTGCTGATGTGGTTTTGCCGCAACCCTTCGGACCTTTGATAAGGGTTGCGCCGAATGACTCGAGCTTTAAATCAAGCAGATTATCAACAATTCGTTTTTTATAATCCATAGCAAACTCTCCTTTTTCCTTAATCAGTATAACATTATTAAAAGGATTTGTAAAGATATTATTGACACATTTGTGATAATTTATTATACACATTCGTGGTAAATAGATTTATTGATTTGCGATTGAAAGTGAGGATGTACCATTCATTTTTGAGTCAAATTTGCTTATGTTTATAACCATTTTAACATCTTTGCTATCGACTAAGGGTTTTATATTCCCCCGGTTAGTTAGCTTCCGAATAAAGCGTTTTAACCCTTTAAATCTGACTCAAAATGGATGTTATACTCTCGTCATTTTCAAGCGTTTCAAGATAGAAAAATGCGATATTGTCGTATGTTCTGCAAATTTCTTTTG
>DCIE01000003.1 GCA_002315765.1 Ruminococcaceae bacterium UBA1734 | reverse complement strand
CAACATTTATTATAGAGCCTTTATAGTCTTGTTTGTATATTCTAAAGTTCTTAAATAGTTTTTTGAGAACATAGGGTAAAGGAAGATTTTTTACTTTCCTTTGTCCTGAGCATAAATCTCATTAAAACAGTCCACGATTTTTTTTGCATTTTCCTTTGAAAGATTACGAAAAATCCGTATAGCATTTGTTTCGAGATTTGAAAGGGGTAAAAGGTCGCTGTATGACGGTTGCTCAAAAACAAGAGGGGGAATATTTTGCCTTATACTTTCGATAGAATCGGAACCGTAAAGCAAATCGGAAACCGAAACTCTGTAAAGCTCCGAAAGCTTTTTCAGCATTTCGGGAGAAGGATTTCCGTGCTTTTCCATTCGAGCATAGGTGTTCCTTTTTAAATCAAGAAGCTCTGCGGCTTGGGCTTGGGTAAAACCTGCAAGTTTTCTGTAACCCGCAATTCGCTGATTTACCGAAATATTGTTTTCTCTTTCCATAATGTTCTCCTAAATAACACTTGACTTAAACTAAAATAAATTGTATAATATTTGGTACTTGCTGAAGTGGCTCAGATGGTAGAGCAGCTGATTCGTAATCAGCAGATCGTGGGTTCGAGTCCCATCTTCAGCTCCATAAAAGAATCGTGAATTGCAAATTGCTTTTCATGATTCTTTTATTATTATATCACATTCTTTGATTTTTGTCAATTTTTTTGGATTATCTACGACTGTGGTCCTCTCCCTTATAAGGAATATATTTGACCTTTCTTTTAGACTTTCTTCCTTTATTCAGCCTTATTACGGCAATTACGAAAAGCAGCAATACCAATGCTACAACTGCGTAAACACCAATCATATATTTGGAAATCAAGAAATTCTTAACCTTATCAACAACAAAAAGCATGGTGCTTCTGTTTATGTTTTCTCCTGCAACAAGATTAACCGTACCAATGGTTTTTTCGGCGAATATAATATTGGCTTTGCCTAAAACATCGCCTTTTTTTATAGGTGCATCTACCGATTTGCTTTTTAAAATCGGCTCTATGGATATAGTGGACTCATCGGCATTTTTCGGAAGCACGGTCATAAAATTCTTCTCGATATAAAGGGGAGTGAAGTCCTTTTCCAAAGAAAGATTTACATCAATTTCGCAAACGGGATTTTTGTTGTTTGCCGCTTCTTTGTATTCAAAGGTGTTAAATGCCCAACGGTAAAGCTCTTTGCTGTCTACAAACTCATGTCTTTTATACGGGTCAACGGGACAACCGAAAAGAACACAAATATAATTATATCCGTTGTATGATGCGGTGGAAACAAGACATCTTCCTGCTTCATCGGTATATCCTGTTTTTACACCTTTTGCATAGGTGTAATAGTAATTTGTTGTATTGTCCTGAAGAAAAATCGTGGTGGATATGGTTCTTTCCCTTGATGTTCCTATGATTTTAAAGGAATATCTTGTGGTTTCGCATATTGTTTTGAAGGTGCTGTCTTTAAGCGCTAAACTTGTAAGTTTAAGGGTGTCCTCAGCGGTGGTATAGTTTTCGGGACTGTGAAGTCCTACGGGGTTTTCGTAATGGGTATTTTGAAGACCTATGCTTTGAGCCTTGTCGTTCATCATTTTAACGAAATTTTCCACGCTTCCGCCGTAATATATGGCCGCTAAATATGCGCAATCGCCAAAGGATGCCATTAATATCATATATGCCAAATCAAGTTGGGTTATCTTATCTCCGGCTTTTAAATTTGAAACACTGCTTCCCGTTCCGCTGATTATCTTTAAAACCTCGGTAGTCATTTCTATGGCTTGGTCAGGATTGTACTTATCGCTTTGAAGCATAAGTAAAACAGTCATAATTTTTGTTATGGATGCAGGATAAACCTTTTGTGCGGGATTTTTAGAGTATAAAATTTCTCCGGTATCCAAGGAGGCTAAAAGTGCCGATTTTGCCGTAACCGAAAATCCGGTAGGCTCGTATGCCGAAACCGGAACAAAAATGCTTAACGACAGCACAACCAAACACAAAATAAAACAAAGCGATTTTTTAACCATAATTATGACCATTCCTTATTTTTTATAAAACTATTATACAATAACTATTGACAAAATTAAAGTATCAAAATACAATAATATTAGTTTTTTTCGAGTGGGTGATTTTACGGTATATATTACAGGGGATATGCACGGCGACATAGAACGCCTTTACAGCAAAGAGTTCAGAAAGCTTAAAAAGGGCGATACTCTTATTGTTTGCGGAGATTTCGGATATATTTTTGACGGCTCGGATTTAGAAAAAAAGGTAATAAAGTATTTATCAACCCGAAAATTTGTAACGGCTTTTGTTGAAGGCACCCACGATAATCTTGATACCATAAACCGTTCAAGAGTTACGGTTTGGAAGGGCGGAAAGGTTCATAGAATTAAGGGAAATCTTTTGCACCTTATGCGAGGACAGATTTTTAACATCGAAAACCATACTTTTTTTACCTTCGGAGGCGGAGAAAGTATTGACAAGGATATGAGAGTTCCCACGGGACTGTGGTGGCGAGAGGAAGAGCCTACGCCAAACGAGATGGCGGACGGCGCAAGAATACTTGATGATGCCGGGTGTATGGTTGACTATATGATAACCCACGAACCACCCTCGCTTGTTAAAAGTGCCATTCTCTTAAGAAACGGAGATGCCGACCGTGTGAATAAGATAAACGGATATTTTGAAGAACTTAGCCGTTCGGTTAAGTATAAGCAGTGGTTTTTCGGCTCTATGCATTTTGATAAGCAAATAACCGACCACCATACCTGTGTTTTTCAAAAGTGCATACCAATTGAGTAAAAAAGACAAGCTTCCTAACGGTTGCTTGTCTTTTAATATGCCGTGCTTTTTCGGTGGAAACATTTATTAATTTGCTTTTTTTCTGACAAAATTCTTTACATCACCGATATGTTTTTTAATTTGCTCATCGTTAAGAGGTTTGCTGATTACTCCCGATAGGTTATAATTAATCATTTTAGGGTCCAAAACATTGCTTTTTATTGCCAAAACAATCTTTGTATTAGGGCTTTTGCTGTGCAATTTTTCAATAAACGGTCTGCAACCGCAACAATCATCCTCAACAAAAACCAAATCCGGAGTTTTGCTTTGGCATGCCTGCCATATTTTTAAATTGTTGGTAAAAAGTTTTACAGTACCGTTGCGACACATTTTTTCTAATTTTTTCTCGTATTCTTTCAATACATAAAAATCACTGTCAACCGCATAAATAGTCAAAAGTCTTTCCTCCGAAACTTTGTTGCATAAATTTAACGAGAGCATTATATCATGACAGTGTTTCGCTGATGTTTATCTTTTCAGGTCGGAAAGTGAAGCTTTCCTGAATTCCCCGAAAGAATACTGTTCCATATATTCGTCTAAATAAATATATTTTGAATTGCCCTTTAAATATTCGGTTAAATCGCACTCGGCGATTGATAAATTCACATGATAGCCTCTTTCCGAAAAGAAGAAGTTTTTAACACCGGCCTTTTCCAAATCTTCTCTTAGAGAAGCCGACAGTTGGGAAAGACGGCTTTGTACCCCACGGGAAAAATCGTCTTCAAAAAGAACAGCGGCCGCTTCTTGTCTTGAAACATGGGCTCCGTTTCGGTCTACAAGATAAGCAAGAAGCTCCTTTGCCTGTTTTGAACGGAAAATAATGGGATTACCTTTATAATAAATATCGAAATTTCCGAAAGTTTTAACGAAAATATCTTTTTTATCCTCATTTGGAAGCGATATTTTTTCCATTAATGCCTTAATATTTTTTGCACTGCAAGGCTTCATCAAATATCCTGATGCATAAACATCGAATGCTCGGTTTGCAAACTCGGAATAACCCGTAACAAAAACAATTTTTACGGTTTTTGAAATTTCATTTAGTTTTTCGGCAACCTGAATGCCGTTCAATCCCGGCATTTTAATGTCCAAAAAAACAATGTCGGGAGGGGTATTTACAGCTGTGTTTAAAAGCTCTTCTGATTCACGAAAACAAACAGGTTCGGCACCCGGAATAGCCTCTATTATGGCTTCTTCTAATAATTCCAACGCAAATTTTTCGTCGTCCGCAGCATAAATAATCATAGTATTACCTCCGTTTTCGGTATTAACACAACAGCCTTTGTACCAACACCTATGGTGCTTTCAATGGTGAATGTTCCCCCAAAAAGGTCGATTCGTTTGCTTATATTGGATATACCGATATGTTCTTTTTGGTCATTTTCTATTGTGTTTTTATCAAATCCCACACCGTCGTCGGTTACGGTTATAACATAATAATCTTCTGTTTCTTCGCTTGATATTTTTACCGTTCCGCCTTTGACCTTTTCCGAAACGCCGTGCTTTACGGCATTTTCCACAATAGGCTGAATTGACAGTGTCGGTACGGGAAAATCCGAAACCCTTATATCATATTCTACATTCAGCCTATCCTCAAATCTTACAAGTTCAATTTCCAAATAGCATTTAATATGCTCAAGTTCTTCGCTGAAAGAACAAACGGAATTTTCACTGCTGTTTAAGGTGTCAAGGTTGTTTCTCAAATATTCGGAAAAATTAAGGGTTAATTTTTTAGCCCTGTCCGAATCCTTTTTGCATAGAAGGGCTATGGAAGAAAGGGTGTTATAAATAAAATGCGGCTTAACCTGAGAAAGCATAACCTTGGTTTTCATATCGGACAATTCGAGCCTTTGGTTTGCCTCAAGCGTTGCCATTTCTTCAGCCTTCAGCATATAAATCAGGTTGTATCTCATAAAACGAATAGCAAGAACGGTTATGCCGGTTAAAAACACCATATTTGGAATAAAGACCAACTTAAAACCGTTGGAAAATATACTATAAGAATCGGGTTTAAGATTAATGATACCGTCTGTAATAAATCCGTTTAGCTTTACGGTATAGGTTTTATTAAAAAACACTAAATTTAGGTCGATGAGTTTGATTTTGGTGTATAAAAAAGCGTTGCACCAAACCGATGCCAAAAGGGAAAAAAGGCAGGAAATATATGTAAATACAATAAATTTTCTATTGTAGTATCTAAGGGATACAATAATCAAAATGGTTAACAGAAGTTTACTCTTATATCCACTCATAATATCAAGTTGAAGCCAAAAAAAAGAAAGAAGTAATATGAAAATATATTTAAAAGCAATTCCTTTTCCTTTTTTAAGCAGACAAATTACGCTGACAATTACAAAGATAAATGAGGTTGCCAGTGTCGTTATATCTACGAAACTCCCCTTTGATGCCAAAATACCGAATTTATAAAACATCCAAAGCAAAAAACTGACAGTAGAAAAAACAAGCAAAATTTGTGATACTATAATATTCGACTCGGGAATTTTCTTTCTTGCAAGTTCGGTTACCTTTTTTTTATTTTCTTTTGTATAATTCATATTCTTTCCCTCCCGACTTTGATAATATTATAACAAACAAACTGTAAAATTGCAACAAAGGGCAAAAAATAATCGCCTTTAAATGCCTGTTTCATTTAAAGACGATTTTCTATTACTTATTTATCTATACGCTGATATTCTGATAATACGCTTTTTTAAATCCTCGGTAATAAAGCCGTTTTTGAGCCTGAATGTCCAATTTCCGTTTGGTACACCGGGGATATTCATACGAGCCGACTCATCAAGCATCAACCAGTCCTGAATAGGAATAATAACCGTTTTTGCAGGAGATTTTAAAGCCGCCGTAATAATATTAAGGGGGCAGGGCAAATCTTCGGTTTCGGGGTATAGATTATCAATCATTTCCTTTTCGTAAGAAAGGGCATTGTTGCAAAAACCAAGTGTTGTATTATTGTCGTGGGTTCCGGTATAGCAAATACAGTTTTCGGGATAATTTTGCGGCAAATGAGGGTTGTTTGGGTCTCCCGAGAAAGCAAACTGCATTATTTTCATATTAGGAAATCCGGTTTCCTTAACCAGGTCTTGCACCAGGGGAATTTCTCCGCCTAAATCCTCGGCAATAATCTGCATATCCGGTATTTCTTTTTTTGCCATTTCCCAAAATTCGTTGCCCACACTCATTACCCACTCACCGTTTTTCGCATCGGTATGGTCAAAAGGTATTGTATAATAATTTGCAAAGGCCCTGAAATGGTCAATCCTTACCACATCATACATCTTAAAATAATGCTTAAGTCGGTTTATCCACCAATTAAAGCCGTTTTGTTTTTGGTATTCAAAATTATATATCGGATTGCCCCAAAGCTGTCCCGTTTCGGAAAAACAATCCGGCGGTACTCCTGCAACAAGTTTAGGCTTTAGGTCATGGTCAAGCAGGAAATTTTCCCTGTTTGCCCAAACATCCGCACTGTCAAGAGAAACATAAAAGGGCAAATCGCCGATTAATTCTATACCCTTATCTTCGGCATATCTTTTCAGCTCAAAATACTGGGCAAAAAAGAAATATTGAGAAACCTTGTAAAATTTTATCTTTTCTCCGTTTTCCATACGAAGCCCATCCAAGTCGGCGGCGGTGGGAAATTTAAGTCTTTTCGGAAGACCTTCAAGGGTATAGGTGTTGTAAACCTCCAACGCTGTCATAAACAAAGCGTAGTTATTAAGCCAATCTTGGTTTTCCCTGCAAAAAATTCCGTAATCTTCGTTATCGGTGTCAAAATTCTCCGCAGCCTTTTTGATAAGGGGAATTTTAATCTGTCTTACGAGGTCAAAGTTGACATTTGAGGGAAAATCGACCTTTGGTAAATCCGAAATGGATAAAAGTCCGTCCCGAACCAAAAACTCAAGGTCAATATACAAAATTTCTCCTGCGTAGCAAGAGGATGATTTGTATGGAGAGTTTCCGTCTCCCAAGGGAACTAAGGGTAATAATTGCCAATATTTTTGTCCCGTTTCCGCCAAAAAGTCCACGAATTTATAACTGTTTAGTCCCAAGGTCCCTATACCGTAATCAGAGGGCAATGAGGACACGGCACAAAGTATTCCGCTTTTTTTCTTTTCATCCCTTAACAGCACCTGCAGCAACACCTTTAATTATATATTTTTGACAGGTTAAATAAAAAACCACAACCGGAATTATTGCCAAGACAAGCATAGCCATCATAGCACCCATATCAATAGAGCCGTAACCGCCTTTTAGATACTGTACTGCTATGGGAATGGTTTTGTAATCACTGCCAATAACAAGATAGGGCAGGAGATAGTCGTTCCAAATCCACATGGTATTCAGTATGGCAACAGTAACGGCAGTAGGCTTTAAAATGGGGAAAACCACCCGCCAAAAGGTCGCTATGGAACTTGCTCCGTCTATTGTGGCGGCTTCCTCTATTCCCAGAGGTACCGACTTAATAAAACCGGAGAACATAAATACCGAAAGTCCTGCACCGAACCCTAAATATATTAGTATAATTCCCACCGGGTTGTCAAGACTTAAAATGTTTGCAATCTTTGACATTGTAAACATAACCATTTGAAAGGGAACAATCATTGAAAATACAAATAAATAATATAATATCTTGGTGAATTTTGACTTAACCCTTACTATAAACCAAGCCGTCATCGAAGTAAAAACCACGATTGCCCCAACCGAAAAAACAGTTATGAAAACCGAACGGAAAAAAGCCAGGATAAACCCCGTATTTTTAATTCCCTCGGTGTAGTTTTCAAGTCCTACAAAGGTATCTGTTTTCGGAAGCACAAAGGGGGATTGACTTATAAACAATTTTGATTTAAAAGAGTTCATAAGAACTATGAAAACAGGGGCTAAAAAGATAACCGTTAAGGCAATTAAAACAATGGTTAAAATTGCAGAAGATAGTTTCTTATTTTCCATTAGTTTTCAACCTCTCTTTTACCGGTTAAATATAATTGCAAAAGAGCAATACCCGCAACAATAAGGGCAAAAATAACCGCCTTTGCCTGTCCTACACCCTCAAAACCCGTTCTACCGTAAAATGTGTTATAAATATCAAGTGCCAACATTTGGGTTTTCTTTCCCGGAGCACCGGCGGTCAGCGCAAGGTTTTGGTCAAAAAGCTTAAAGGAATTAGTTATGGTTAAAAATAAACAAATGGTAATTGCCGGCATAACCGAGGGCAAGGTAACATTAAACAGTGTTCTTAAAGGCCCTGCTCCGTCCACCTTTGCCGCTTCTAATATATCGGTGGATATATTTTGAAGCCCGGCAATATAAATTATCATCATATAACCTATCATTTGCCAATTCATCAGCACTATTAATCCAACATATCCGAAATTTGCGCTTGAGGTTATGGAATACCCAGAGGGATAAAGCACACCGTTTATTATCAGCTGCCAAATATAGCCTAATACAATGCCGCCTATTAGGTTAGGCATAAAAAATACCGTGCGAAAAAAGTTTGTACCCTTTATTCCTTTTGTCAAAATAAGCGCCAACAAAAAAGCGAAAATATTAACCGTGATAACCGAAATCACCGAGAATTTCACAGTAAACCACAGGGCGTTTACAAAATCTTTTCCTTCGGAAAACACCTTGATGTAATTGGAAAAACCGACAAAAGTGGCATCGGTAACGGTTCTGAAATCGCAAAATGACAAATAAAGTCCCATAATAAAGGGAATTAAGAAGGCTGTTAAAAAGGCTATAAGTGTGGGCAGGGCAAATAGGGGAAACCACCTTTTCAGACTCTTATTCATTTATTATCGTTCACTCTTCCATTTCTCTTTTGTTGCGGTTACAACCTGTGCAAAGGTCTTGTCTCCCTGAACATAGTCCAGCAAGGCGCTTCCCACTTCTTTTTTAAAGTTTTCTCCCGGGAAAGAGGTGAAAATCCAAGGAACCGTCTTAAAATCTCCGTCATTCATATATCTTACAACCTCTTGTGCAAGAGGGTCTTCCGGCTGTTCGGATTCGGAAAAGGTGTTAAAAGGTGTAATAAATCCTAATTTTTCGTCAACATATTTTTTTCCTGTTTGGGAGGAGAAAAGCCAATCAAGGAAGTCGAGAGAAGCCTGTTGCTGTTCCTTTGATGCATCCTTGTTTATGGCAAGGTAGTTTTCGGTTCCGATGCAAAGTCCCTGATTTTCCTCACCGTCAATTCCCGTGTACATAGGCAAAAATTTAATTTTATCCTGTTTGACTTTATTTCCGCTTACCTTTTCGATTTGAGACCAAGCCCAGTTACCGTTTTGTACCATAACAACTTTGCCGAGAGCAAATTCGGCCATGGAATCATCGGTGGATTTTGAGCCTAAAAGGGTTTTGGAAGTAATGGAATTATCGGTGTATAGGTCAAATAAATTTTTGTAGTTTTCCGAATATCTGAAAGCAAGTTCCTTAGAGTTGAGTCCGGCGATTGTGGGGTCGCTGTAATCGTCATTTTGTGAAAATTCATAGTATAGCGGAACATTAAGCAAATGGGTTTGCCAACGCCAATCCTCACCGGAATAAAGTGATGTTGAAGCAAAAACACCCTCAATACCAAGTTCCTTTTTCTTGGCTGTCATATCCTCTACAATACTCTTTAGTGCATTGAAGCTTCTTACTTCTTCCATAGATTTATAGTCATTGTTTCGGTTTTTAAGGGCAAAATATTTGTCGGTTAATTCCTCGTTATATATTATGCCGTAACCCTCAACCACATAGGGTATGCCATACACACCCTTACCGTCTTCGCCCTTTATTGCAAGACTTTTATCCGAAAGATAGCTGTATAACTTACTGTCTTCTATATTGAGACAATTGTTTTTCCAAGACTGATAACCGATAGGACCGTTGATTTGGAAAATTGTAGGTGCATTTTTCTTGGCAATTTCCGATTTCAAGGTTTGTTCATAGGTGTTTGCCGCAGCAGTTTGCACCTTAACCTTAACTCCCTTTTCTTTTTCGTATTCCTTTGCAATTTCTTCGTAAATTGCGGCAGATTCCGGCTTAAAGTTTAAAAAATAAACCGTTTCCTTTGATTTTCCGCAACCTGCAAGACTAACCGATAATGAAAGGACAGTAATTGCAAGAAGTATGGTAACAATTCTTTTTTTCATAATAACCCTCCGTTTAATTTCTTTTTATATCTTGCCACTTTTAAATGCAAAAATACAAATTTTAAAAAAATACTTGACAAAATTATAATATGGGTGTATTATGCAACTGTACTAATTGAAATAGTACAGGTAGAGAGGTGATTTTATGTTTCAGTTAGACTACCGAAGCGGAGTTTCCATTTGCGACCAAATCGTAAACGGAATAATAAGGCTTAAAACTCTCGGCGTACTAAAAAGCGGAGAGCAGTTACCCAGCGTCCGTGCCTTCGCTTCAAAGCTGTCGGTTAATCCCAACACGGTGCAAAAAGCATACGGAATACTTGAAACCGGTGGAATAATTTGCTCGGTTAGGGGGAAAGGCTCTTTTATATGCGAAGATGATTCGGCTGATAGTGCTATAAAAATTGCTGCAAAAAACGATTTCAAAAACGCCCTTAAAAATGCTGTTGATATGGGGCTTTCCTTTGAGGAGATAAACGAAATCATAGAAATATTTAAGGAGGAAAAGAAATGATAACGGCAAAAAATCTTACAAAAACCTTCGGAGATTATAAGGCTCTTGACAATATTTCTTTTGAGATAGAAGACGGTTCGATTTTCGGACTCGTCGGTTCAAACGGTTCGGGAAAATCCACCCTTTTAAGACTTATTTCAGGAATACTTGCTCCGGATGAAGGTGTAATAGGCATTGACGGAATATCGTCTTTTGAAACTCCGTCTGTTAAATCTCAAATTGTATTTTTAGGGGACACACCCCATTTTTTAAATCAAAGTAACTTAACCGAAATGGCTAAATTTTATGCCTCGATGTATCCTACTTTCAGTTGGGAAACATATAATTCATTGTTGAAGGTTTTTCCGCTTAACGAAAAGGCTAAAATATCTTCCTTTTCAAAGGGTATGCAACGACAGGCATCTTTAATCGTTGCCATTTCTTCAAAGCCGAGATATTTGCTTATGGATGAGGCATTCGACGGACTTGATGTTGTTATGCGTCGCACCCTGGCAAATATACTGTCAAAGGGCATTGAAGAGGATGGGCTTACGGTTATTATCGCCTCCCATAATCTTAGGGAGTTAGAAGAAATTGCCGACCATATCGCCCTTATTCATAAAGGTCAAATGATAAGAACAGGCAGTGTTGATGAGCTTTGTGCTAATATTCATAAAATCCAAGCTGTATTTAAAACCGTTCCCGAAATTACGGCATTTGAGGGTATCGAGGTTTTGAAATGCGAAAAAACCGGCTCGGTTTTACAGCTTGTTACCAGAGGTGAGAAAGAAAAAATAATGAAATTTATTGATAATCTTTCTCCGGTTTTCTCGGAGTGCATAGAACCAACCTTGGAAGAAATATTTGTTTACGAATTGGAGGTGTCGGGATATGATGTTAAAAACATCCTCGAATAGTGTTAATCCCGCAACTAATATGTTTAAAATTTGCTTCAAGCGAAATTTAGGCATAATTATTCTCGTTACCTTAGGAACTTTACTTATTTGTCCTTCCTATTTGCTTGTAGATTTAAGCGATTCTGTAAATAAGGCAAAAATAGACGAAATAAGCGGATATTTAGGCGGTTGGATATACGGATTTTCGTTTTTTGCATCGTTATTCACGGCTTTCGGTGTAACCGCCCTTAATCTTCTTAATTTTTCATTTATGTATAAGCGCCCTGCATCGGATATGTACGACAGTTTGCCCATAACGAGAATCGAGCTATTCTTTTCCCGTACGCTGTCATCGGTTCTTTTGATACTGATTCCCGTAATTTTTGCTTCAGGCTCACTTAGTATCGTAGCGTTGTTTTACGGTTGCCCGAAACTTATCTTAGATGTACTTTCAAACTTTTTGTATATTGTAACGGTTACCCTTGTCGCCTCGGCATTTTCAATGGTTTTCATAATCACAAGTGCAAGTGTATTTGACTTTCTCGTTTCGTATATAGGAATAAATGTGGGAATTATTCTTATGGGAATAATCGGTTGCAGTCTTTGCGAGAGAACGCTTTACGGCTATTCCGATAGGGGATATAATTCGGTTTTAAATCTGATTTCTCCTCCTTATTATATGTTTACTAAGTATTACGAATTTGTAAATGACGAAGCGGCATCGCAAATAAGTCTTAGATTTTTGGCAAGAAGTATTATCTATATTTTGGCTTTCGCCGTTATTTCAATTCTTTTATATAAAAAGCGTAAAACCGAAAGCAGCGGAAAGGCATTTGCATATAAGTTTATGTATCTTTTGTGCTCTTTTGTTATTTCCTTTTGTGCTTCCTATGCCTTTGGTGCAATCTTTGCGGATGAGGACATAAAATCGGTTATTTTCTATTTGTTTGCCGCAGCAGGTGCCGCAATAGTTGCCGTTTCATACGGTGCAATTACCCACCGTGGATTTAAAACGGTAAAAAGCTCACTTGTTATGGCAGGGGTAGCCTTCGCATCAATGGTTTTGATTATTGTTCTTGTAAAGCTTGATATAACCGGATTTAATACAAGAGTCCCCGAAACCAAAAATATAAAAACCGCTTGTGTAACATACAGGGGAGAAAATATTAACTTTAATAATCCCGAAAAGATAGTATCTCTTCACAAAAATATTGTAAATAATATTCCGAAAAACTATGATGACCATGATTATCCCGGTAATACAATTATGGTTGACCTTGTGTACAATCTTAAAAGCGGAAAAACAATGAAAAGAAGTTATTATGTTTCGGCAAATGATTTGTTAAGCGAAAGCACCTCCGAAATTTTAAGAAGTGAAGAAAGATTCAGCGGTCTTTTGGATGACCTTGAAAACGGTATGCCAAATACGGTTGACGCAACAATGTTTGACAACAACTCTATGAGTGAAGAAACAAATTACAGCACTTACCTAACCTACAGCGAGGTTGTAAATCTTATAAAAATTTATAAAAATGAAGTAAACAGCAAAAAACTGCCTGTTTTGGACTTTGAAACCTCAAAACAGATAAGTGTTTCTTGGCATAGCGGAAGATATCACGGATTTGAACTTGCTTTAAGTGATAATAATACCGAAACATTTAAGTATTTAGACAGCCTTAATCTTAAAAAGCGAAGCGAAGAAAAGGCAGAAGAAGTTGTACTTTATGACTAATAAAAGGCTTTTTATAAAGAGGCGTAATAAATGACAACAGGTATTAAAAAAAGAGGGAAAAGGAAGCTTCGTCCTATAGCAAAAATAATAATGGTGCTTTGTGTGGCGGTATTAGCTGTATTTTCGGCACCGTCGGTTATTGATATTTTGTCAGGCGGAAAAGGCATTGAGTTTATCGGCAAAGATATTAACTTAAAAACCACACAAGCACCCGATTATGTTGATGTTCAACTTATTAATATAGGTTTGGCACGAACAGGGAAAAAACTTTCCTCGGTGGAAAATATCGTTGTGCATTATACCGGAAATCCCGGAACATCGGCACAAAATAACCGAGACTATTTTAATAAGCTTTCCACTACTGTTTGCTCCCATTTTGTAATAGGTCTTGGGGGAGAGGTTATTCAGTGCGTACCCTTAGATGAAAAATCCGCCGCAAGTAACCACCGAAATATTGACACCGTTTCCATTGAGGTCTGCCACCCTGACGAGTCGGGAAAATTCAATGAAAATACATACAATTCACTTGTTAAATTAACGGCCTGGCTGTGTGATAATTCAGGACTTAAAGAAACGGATGTTATACGACATTTTGATGTTACCGGAAAAGAATGTCCGAAATATTTTGTGGATAACCCAAAAGAATGGGAAAACTTTAAAAATGATGTAAAAGAAAAATTAAAAAAATATAAGTAAATTTTAAACCGTCGTGTTAAAAAAAGACTGCAAACCTTTCCGAAAAGGAATAGGAATGCAGTCTTTTTTTGAAGTATGGTTTATTTTTTCATTTCATAACTTAAGGTTGCTTTAACCGCCTTGTGGTCGCTTGAAACTTTATCATCATTCACCTCAAAGTTTTCATAAATAAATCCTTTGGTAACAATATTGTCATCGAAATCGCAACTTTCCCATGTTACAATATCGTCCCAATAACCGCCGTTACCCAAAGTATAACCTGCGTCAGTCCAGGTACTTAATTCGGCGGTTGAGCTACCGTTGTTAAAATCACCTGCAAGAATTACCTTGTCAAATTGTGCAAGATAGGTAATAGCATTAGCGTAATGTTGTTGTCTGGTTTTAGGAGTGTCATTTGAACTTTGTTCCCAACAAACCACCGCCACATTTTCTCCACCTATTTTGCAAATAATCATTGGTGCGCTTGTTTCTATTTTTGCAAAACTTGCAAGGTTCGTCAAAACGCCTTTATGTTTTGATAAGATTATTCTATCGGGATTGTCTATGGGCATTTCATAGTAATAGGGATAAAACTGCTTTAAAAATGTTTCATAAGAGTTTATTGTATGGCTTTTATCAAAGTAGGGATACCATTCATTAATTGAAAGAAAATCGCAGTTGAGCCATTTGCTGAAGTGATTTTTCCAAAGAGGTAAATAAGTGTCCGCAAGGTCATCGGGACAACCTCCGCTGTCGCCTCCGGTTACCGTGTTGAAATCTCTGATATTGTGAGCACCCACGGTTATTTTTTGCAAAAATCCGGTATCAATAGCCGACTCGCCGTAAACCGTGTTTTCGATTGTTATACTGTCGAAATTTTGAACGGTTAGGGAAACGGTATTGATAATTATATACTTTGTGTCAATCGGTACTGTTCCCGTAAAGGATTTTCCGGAAGCCACACTCATTGTTTGGGGAACATAGATGCTGGAATTGAGAGGTTCGTTAATTCGCGGAATTTTCATATCTCTTACGAAGCAATAATAACAGACTCCGGCTTTGCTTTTAATGGTATATTTATTATCGCCTTTTTCAATCGGGACTATCGTAAATTTATTGTTTTTATTCGTAAAATCGAACCATTTAAGTGTTTTTTCGTCAAAGGTACCTTGATATTGGGGACAATTTGAGAAATTAATTTCTTTTGAAGTAGTATATGTGCCTGAGTCAACTTCAAAATCAATTTCATTGGGTACATCGTATTTATTGTCATTTTCAAAGACAAACCGAATAGCGCCTTCTTTTTCTACCGATATGGAGTTGCCGTTTATATATTTGCCGATATCATATACCTGTTCATCGGCTATCCAAATGTTGTTTTCAAAATTCCCTTTTTTGTAATACTTTTTAGTAGTGAAATCTATATAATTATAATCATTACCGCAGGATTCGCCGTAGCCCTTATCGCTTAAAAAGTTTAATAATTTAGCAGGTAAATAATATGTGTCGATTTCCCTGCCTTTTTTATTTAGACTGTTAACGGCGGTAATTTTGCATTTTTTCAGTGTTCCCGAATCGGCACAACCATACCCCGATACAACCGAAAGCCGAGGGTCGTCAGTGTTGTAAGGTTCGTTACCGGCACCGAAAGCCAGAGTTAAGTCTACGATAGTGGGATAAAAGGTTACATTGTTTACCGTTTTTCCGCTTGAAATTTGAATATATGCGGCATAGCGTTCCTGATAGTCTCTTCCTCTTGTAATAATTCCCGAGCCGTTATCAATGCGTTCAAATGCACTGCCGCCGATATTGGCAATTTGGTTCATATCGCTTGGAACGCCGCTTATGTAATAGTAATGTGAAGCGTAAAACCGTTGGGCACTGCGTATAATGTAATATTCCACATCATCGGTTGCCGTACCATTTGCGGTAATACTTCCGTCAAGGTTTTTAGTAAAGGTTATGCCTTTTTTGGTAATAGATGTGGTGGATTCGGTAGCGGCATTTTTGTCGTACATCTGATTGTAAATATATGAAAATCCGCCGATTTTTTCAATATATGCCGTAGATTTTGAGTATGCCGGTACATTTTTAATGCCTACCGAGGGATTACTTGTTGTTTTATCCGATTTGGCATTGGCAAGAGATTTTTTCATTGCCACAAGGTCGACAAGATTAATTAAACCGTCTCCGTTATAATCATATTGATAATCATCGAAAACATCGGTCAAAATCATTTCGGACAAAGTGATAAGATTATCTGCGTCTACCGACTCAACCGTAATGTTTATTTGTGTTGTTTTCCCGAAATAAGTAATGGTTAAGGTCTTTTTGCCGATTGAGGATGTATCAAATCCGGAAACGGTATAATTTTTATAAAGCAATTTTGCTTCGCCGTTTTGGTAATATGCCGTAATTATTAACCCTGTTTTATCGATTTTTGAATTCGTGAAATATTTTGTGCGGTAGGGGGTAAAAGGTCTTATGTATTCGATAACATAATCCGAGTCTTCCGCAAAAGCCGAGAAGTTGGTTGTTATGCAAGATGAAAGCAGTATAATTACCGAGAGCAACAACGACAAGGTTTTTATTGCCGAATTTCTCTTCATTTATTTTCCTCCTAAAAAACAGGTGTACATACCCTAAATCATACACACCGAAGATTTACGGTTTTTTTAAATGTATTTACCATATTTATCCAATTAAAGCGTATAGGTATAATAACCCCCGAAAGATATCTCTTATAGAAGGTTATTTTTATATAATATATAATATTATAACATATATTTGCCACTTTACAACAAAAATTGTTAAAATATGTAAAATTCTCCCTGTGCGGTAAGATTTTATATAAAAAGGACACAAAATTTGCGGCAATATTGGTAAAAAGGACAAAAGATGTACCGTTGTGGCTAAAAATAATATATGTATTTTAAAAATTAGTAAAGAATTGTATATTTTTTCTAAAAAAGGTAAAAAAGTGCGATTGCAATTTTCTTGGCGGTGATTTATAATAATTGCATAAAAAAATAAAAGGCGAATTATGCTTTTTGTGTATGTAGTTAAAGAAATTTTGACAAAAGTAACTAAAAAGCCGAATTAATGCCGCTTAAATACACTTTTTTCTTTCGAGGGAGATTTTCTATGGATTTGTCTTATGCAAGGGTGAAGAAGAATACGCCTACCGTTATGGTGTACATATTCAGGTATTTAATACTGTTTTGCTTTGCCTATGTTCTTGTTTACCCGTTTATTTTTATGGGGGTTAATTCGGTAAAGAATCCTACCGACTGGTTTGACCCTACGGTTGTTTGGATACCCAAAGGTTTCAGTCTTGACAACTTCAAGGCTTCGATAATCTTTCTTGATTATTGGAAATCCTTCGGAAGCACATTTTTAAACGGGATGGTACCGGCGCTTGTATCTTTCTTTTCCTGTGCAGTTGCGGGATACGGTTTGGCGAGGTTTAAATTTAAAGGAAAGAGCATATTAAATGTCATAATGATTCTTTCCATTATGATACCGGACCCGCTTATTATGATACCGAGTTATGACAATTTCCGCCATCTTGACATTTTGGGAATATTTAAGCTTATCAATGCGTTGACCGGAGTTGACCTGCGAATCAGCATTGTTAATACGCCTTTTGTATTCATAATTCCGGCAATTCTTGCAACCGGACTTAAAAACGGCCTATTCATATATATATACTCACAGTTCTTTAAGGGACTTCCGAAGGAACTTGAGGAGGCCGCTTGGATTGACGGTGCGGGACCGTGGAAAACATTTTTAAGCATTGTGTTGCCTTCTTCGGGAGCTTCAAGTGTTACGGTACTTGTTTTCTCGGTGGTATGGTATTGGAACGATTATTACCAAGCACAAATTTATCTTTCGGAAAATTTCCCGCTTAGCGTTGTTCTTTCCAACTTCAATTCAAATCTTTCGTTGCTCAACGATATATCGGAAAAGTTTTCCTTCACCACCGGTTCACTTTTAATGACCTGTTGCTTTATTTCGGTAATACCGCTTTTGATATTCTTCCTGTTTATGCAAAGGAAGTTCGTACAAAGCATAGCAACCTGCGGAATCGTAGGTTAATATATATTTAAAAAAATTAAGGAGAAAAAGCTATGAAACAAACAATTATTAAATTACTTTGCTTGATGCTTGCATTGTTAATGACCTTAACAATCGCAGGATGCGGTGCAAAGGACACATCAAGTGAGTCTGCCGACGATTTTGATTTGGACTTCAGCAATGATGCCGATGAAAATGATGACAATGATGCAGACGATGCAGAACTTGACGATGACGATTTAGACGGTGATACAACTGATAAGTCAGACGACAAGACATCGGACAAAAAATCGAATAAGGACTCTGACGATTCAGGGGACACAACCGACAAGTCCGATAACAAAACAAGTGATACAAAGGTTGACAAGTCAAAGCTTGTTTCAAATCCCGACAGTCTCTCACTTAAGGAATTAATGAAAAAGATTCCTTCTTCTGTAAAGGGTAAGACACTAACCGTATATTCTTGGAACCCTGCAAAGGAAGTTACCGGAGCCGAAAAGGTTATTGACGATTTCCAGAGCAAGAGTGGAATCAAGGTTAAGTGGACAACAGGAAACTATGATGAATACGATTCAAAGATTGCCGCAATGATTGCATCTGATTCGGCACCTGATATTATCAGATACTGCGGACCGAGCATTCATAGAGCAAGTCTTTGCCAAGATGTTAAAACCGCAACCAACTATGATTTCAGCGGCAGCATTTGGGATAGCCGTATTAATAGTATGTACACATACAAAAACAAGGTTTACGGTGTAAACTTAAAGAACACACTTGTTAACCAGCCTTATGTAATTCTTTACAGAAAGAGTGTATTTGAAGATACACTTGCAAAGAAGGGCTATGACGACCCGTATGTATTATGGAAAAACGGTAAGTGGACATGGACTCAGATGATTAAGATGGCTAAGGATTATCATAAGCTTGAGCCAAGCTGTAAGCCTTATATGTCATATAACCATACCGACCTTACCTTCCTTAACGGCAATGACCTTATTAAGTTTAACGGTAAGAAATATGTAAACAATCTACAAAGCGCAACAGTATATAAGCAGTTAAAGCAAATGTGCGACCTTTATGCTGACGGTGTTACATCATCGGCAATGCGTCATGAAAGCTATTTTGAAAACGGTCAGGTTATGTTTATGCTCTTTAACAGCATTGCAACAAGAAAGACCAATGCACACTTTAAGGGTGTAAAGGCTGATGACGACCTTTATGCAGTACCGGTTCCTGAAATGGGAGCAAAGGCATATCCGTTTGCCGAGGCTGAAGCATACGGTATTTGTAAAAAGGCAAAGAGCAAAGACTGTGCATACTATTTCTTAAGATATTATCTTGATGCATCTAACTACAACGAAAACGGTTACTTCTGCAACAAGCAGTGCCTCGATGTATATAAGGCTTGTATGAAGGAAACCAAGTTTACAAGTAGTGAAGTTGATTCACTTCTTACAGTAGTATCCGAGGGCGGCGGCGCCGGTGGTATTTCCGACTACATCAGACAGGGCGGAACATCTGCTCAGCTCAAGAAGGAAATTGACTCTGTTAACCCAACATTTGAATTAGCAGTTAAGAAGGCAAACGAAGTTTTAGCAAAACTTGATTAATAATTTCTAAAGGAGATTATGCAGTGAAAAAAAGAATAATAATTTCCTTGCTTGTAATGTGCTTTATTCTCGCCGGATGCGGCGGGAATAAGGCAGAGAAGACAGTAAAGCCAATGTCTTCAATGCTTGAGACATCTTCCGAAGAAACCGAGAAAGAATATAAGGTAATCGGCGGAGACAACGAAAATCAGGTTGAGATGGAAGTTGAAGATGCCGATGATGACGCAGATGATGATTCGGAAATTTCCGACGATAAGGAAGATAATACTTCTTCAAACACCGACACCGATGACGACCAAGACAATGATGTTGAGGACGAGGATGAGGAAGAAGAGGAAGAGGACGAAGATGCAACGGTTGCAATGGTAGAGAAAGGCACAATTTCCACACTTAAAACAAAGTGGAACGCCTTTAATACTGCAGGATTTACCGGCGGTGCCGAAAAGGAAGCGACAGCACTTCGTAACAAAATTCTTTCAACAGGAAATACAAGCGAGTATTACAAATGGACCGGAAAAACGATTTATGTTTCACCGGACGGAAACGATAATAACGATGGTTTGACACCAAAGACTGCCATTAAATCTCTTGATTCGGATGTATTTTATTCAAATCCGTTAAAACCGGGAGATGCGGTACTTTTTGAACGAGGCGGTTTGTGGAGAAGGTCAACTTCTATCAGCGCAAAAGCCGGCGTTATCTACGGTTGTTACGGCGACAAGAGCAAAGAGAAGCCCACATTTTACGGTTCTTTAAAGAACTATGCCAACGAGTCGGATTGGACACCTTCAAGAAAACAGAATGTTTGGAAGGTAAATGTTGCCGATGATGATATCGGTTTAATCGTATTTAACCACGGCGAATTGGTTGGTGCTAAAAAGCTTAACGGTATTACAGCACTTGGTAAAAACGGCGATTATTACTTTAATACAAATGACGATACGGTATATCTTTACTATGATAAGGGCAATCCCGGTAAAATATATGACGATATTGAAATTTGTCTTAGAAAGAACTGTTTCGGTGTCGGAAGAAAAGATGTTACCATTGATAATATAAGAATGAAGTATTTCGGTACTTTCGGTGTTGCAATGTGCGGTAACGATAATACCACCATTACAAACTGTGAAATCGGATTTATCGGCGGTGCAATTCAGTCCGGCGTTATAAGATACGGAAACGGTATCCAACAATGGAACAGTACCGATAAGCAGTTGGTTGACAACTGTTGGGTATATCAGTGCTATGATACAGGTATAACCTGGCAGGGTAGCGATACCTATGAGCCGGGTGTTGATGCCGAAGGAAATACAAGAATTAACGAAAAAGCATACTATAAGGATATTACATATACCAATAACCTTTTAGAGTACAATATTTTGGACTTTGAGTTTTGGCATACATCAAAGGGTAATACCGACAGCAATGTAACATTGGCTAAGATTATTAACTACAATATGAGTAATAATATTTGCCGATACACAGGTTACGGTTGGAGCTGCGACCAGCGTCCCGACTTTGTAGGTTGGGCATTTAAACCCGGTAAGACATTATTTAAGAATGCCACCGGAAATATAATCAAGAACAATATTCTCGACTGTACAAAGAGACACTTGGTATATTGGAACTACACCGGAGCAGTCCAAACCGGATTTGATATTTCGGGTAATAGTTTCTATCAGCATAAGAACGACCGTGACGAGGGTATGTGGTACGGTACTGCCCTTGGTGCATCCAACCAAGAATCCCTTGAATTGGCTGTTTCCATATTCGATAAATCACCTAAGAAGGTCAAATGGGTTGACTGATTAGTAACTTAGTTTTTCTAATTTGTCGGCGAAGTCATTTTTGAGTGGCTTGTATTTTCAAAAGAAGTTTTTAAAATGTTTGTTTTGTTATCTCTGAGGTTTGGTCGCCAAGGGTACGGACATAATAAAAACGCAAAAAAGAAAATAGGGCAACAAGCCTTAATCAAAAAAGACTGCGCCGGCAAAAGAAAATAAATGTTCCATAGCAAATCAGCATATAAAGTGGTTTTGATGTTAGTGAGGCAAGGTTAAGTTAATAGTTTCGGTAATAAGTGTTAGCTTAATCTTGTCCCGCTAACGGCGGAATTTACTTTTTATCCCGAATTTAAAATAAAAGGTCGTGATATGAAAACAGTTTTTAAGATTTAATGGTCAACTTTTGCCAATGACTCGTTAAATCTCGGCATCCCCTGATTATATTAACTTTATTTAAGGAGGAAAAAATTATGGCAAAGAAATCATTTAGAAAAGTTTTATCTCTTTTCTTGGCACTGGCTATGATTGTTTCAACATTTATGTGCCTTGCAACAGTTACAGCTTCTGCCGCAACGGAGTATATGTTCTCCGTTGGAAGTTCTTGGACTTGGTTTAAAGAAACTTATAAGAAGACCGATATGACACTACAAGCCGGTAAGACATATATGTTTACTCTTGATATGAATTTTACCGATTCCAGCAGATTGTCTATCCCAATTGAACTTCTTAATGTTGACAGAGCATCAATTAACAATAGCACTGATACTACCTCATATGTTGATAACGGTGCTCCGACAACTACAGGTGCATACAGAAGAATTATTACATTCACTATGGCTAAGGATTCACAATATTTCCTTTGTTCTTTCGGTTCAGGTAATGAAACTAATGATGGACCTGTTACATATGGTAGACCTGCACTTTATAATGTAAACAGTTTGGGATTACCTTACGGTAGTTCTTTGATTGACGGTTATAATAGTGATACTTGGCTCAATACCGGAAGTGCGCAACATTTTGCACAGGCTGCCGGCAAGTGGAATAGAAGAGCAAGTGGTCCGGCAACCAATACTTCCGGTCGTGCGACCTATGATTCTTCATTATTCCCGGCTGCTATGACTTTTGGTGAACCGGATTCTATTTATGATGAAGATGCATACACTAATCAAGGCGCTTCCCAGACAGCTCGTTTTACAAAGGGCGTTGCTTCATACTTAACCTATACTAACAACAATCGTAAGTACACACAGGGAAACGAGTATGAAATCGGCTTCGATGTAAACGATGTTGCTGCAAGTGATGTTACAGTTGAGGTTTCACTTGACGGTGCAGCACAAACATTAACAAATGCTACTGTTGCAAACGGCAAGTACACAGCAGGATTTATCGCTTCCGCAACGACTTCCAAAATCTTTGTTAAAATCGGTAAGGCAAGCGGTGCTACCGAGCTTGTTATCGCAAAGCCGTATATTAAGGAATATGATGATGTAGCAGGCGAACTGGGTACTTTAAACTTTATCCACGATATCGCCGCTAACACTGTTGAAACACTTGGCGATAATAGTTTCGCTACAGACGAAAAGCAGTGGAACCGTTTAAGCGGTAGTGATACTGCAAAGGTTCGTTCTGTAATGCTTTATGATTACAGCTCTATTACTCCGGCAAACTACACAACAGGTCAAAGAGTAACCTTCGGCGGTTACACATGGAGAACTTTGCGTTATCATGATTACTATGACGCAGGTATCGTAAACGGTACTACATATAAGATTACTCTTGATTACCGTGGATTTACTACAGATAATCTTGTTGTTTCGGCTAACTGCTCAAAGACAAATGAATCAACAGTTGTTGACCCAGTAAACCGTAAGCTTTATTATACCTTTACTGCTTCTGCTGATGCTGATGCTTTACAAGTTGATGTTGCTACTAACGATTATTCTGCATCTGCATCTATCGGTCATATTAAGATGATGGCTCTTGATGCAAGTGGTAATGAAACCGGCTCAAGCTTAATCGACGATATCAATATAATGACTCTTGACTGGTCAAATTCTTCAACCGAATACGACAGAGTTTGGAACACCCGCGAAAAGGGCTCTGTTAATGACGGTATTTGTAAGTCAAGCATTCCGGCAGGTTATTTTGCCGAGAATACCGCCGCTGATAAGGCAGTTTACTTCCCTGAAGGCTCTAACAACTATCAGGTAATCGTATATAAGGATGCTGACCTTCGTCTTCCTGCAGGTACCTATCGTCTTATTATGGATGTTGCTGATATAGCAGGTTCTAATACCGTTCAGGTAAGAAAAGGAACAGATATCGGCACTACTATTACTCCAACCCTTATTTCTACCGAAGGTACAACAAAGACTTATGAATTTACCGTAGATACAGCTCTTGGTTTCGGTTTATTTATGGGTAACTACGGCGACGGCACAAACGCTGCTTTCGCTTACAAGAATGTTGTAGTTAAAAAATATGTTGACGGCGAACTTGTAGGTCCTAACATTGTTGAACCCATGAAGTCAAACAACATTACCATTAAGAGCGGTACTTCTCGTACAAGTGCTGAAAGCACAAAGTGGACTTCACTTAACTTCGGCTCAGGCAATATTAAGGCAGTTGATGTTGACGAGTATTTCCCGGATGCAATTGTTACAACCGGCGAAAATGTTTTAGTTTCCTTCCCTGAGGGATATACATGGAAGTCGCTTGTATATTCTGATACAACTCTTGCCCTCGAAAGCGGAAAGACCTATCAGTTTACTGTTAATACCAAGGAATTAGGCGGAAGCAATTCAACATTTGCTATTCACTGCCAAGGAACTATGGGCAAAAACATCTATAACGATTCTGATTATATGACAGATTGCTCAAATGTTCTAAACGGAACAGTAAGAACTGTAACCTTTACAATGGCTAAGACCGTTACTAATGTTGCTATCCGTATCGGTAACTACAGCGGTAACTCCGATGTTGCAGTTGTTTTCGCTAATCCGAAGCTTGTTGATGTAAACGGTACCGATGCTAACCTTATTGCAGGTATGACTGCTGATACAGTTGTAATTAATACATCGTCTAATCTTGTAAACAGAAAGTGGAAGTCATTAGGTTATGCTTCTTCCGGAACTGCTTCTACAATGTTCAAGAATGCTCTTCCTGAAAATTACTTCACTGCTCCTGTTTCAAAGATGGTTTACATTAATGAAGCTACAACAGCTTATAATATGGTAAAAACAAGCGCTTTATTAAAGCCTTCTACTACATATACATTTGAGGCTGATTGGCGTTCTTATGCCGGCGCTATTCCGAATGTTTCTATTTCTGCTACAAATACCTCATCTTCAGGTTTTGCAAGCAAAGAGGCAACAGAAATTGACCAAACAGGTTATGTAGGTCTCGGTCATTACACCTGCACATTCACAACTCAGGATGACCTTAAGACAGATGCTTTGAGAAATATCGACATCGTTTTAGGTGCAACTATTAAGAATAATGACTATACTCACTATGGCCGTGGTTCACTTTACTTCGGTAATATGACCCTTAAAGAGACAGGTTCTGACCGTAATGTTTTATTCAACAACGATTTCTCAATGAACAGTGAAGTTAAGGTTACTGATTCTAACAATGGTTCCTTTGCTCCTAAGTGGGAAGTTGGCGTTTCTAAGAACAACGGTTCAAGAGACCTTTACAACGACATCAGAATCCTTGCCGTTCCTGCAAACTTCTTCACTAATGAGGGTGCTGCTGCTGAAAATATGATGCAGTTTAACGGCGGTTCTAATGACTACATCAGACAGTCTTTCGTATTAAAGAGCAATACAAAGTATCGTTTAACATATAAGTATTCTTATGTTAATGCTGCTTCAGGCAACTATGTTCAGCTTATTGATGAAAACAATGCTTGGACATCTGTTACTGCTACAAAGAATACCTATGATGATGCTACTCACTTAAAGACCTATGAATTTACAACCCTCTCTAATTTAAGAGACACTTATTCAAATGCTGTTTTGAACTTCTTCATCGGTCCAAACGGTAGCGATGTTAAGTTCTACTTCGGCGATGTTAAGCTTTATGAGCTTGACGGCGAAAACACAACCGGTCCTAACCTTGTTAACAACGGCGGATTAAACTTCGGTACAGAAAATGTTACCGAACTTGAAGATGCAGGTGCTCAAGCAAGACATATTGGCACAAAGGCTACAATCGGTTGGGATATTCAGGGTACATTCGAAAAGAACCAGAGCATCTCTGTTGTTCCGCTAACCTCTGAGTCATTCCCATCATACAAGCCTTATGCTGAGAGACTTCTTGACATTGTTAATATGTTAATAGGAAAGGTTGCTTCAGTTGTTACCGGTTATACCGATTTGGATAATTCCGGTACAGTTGACCTTATCGACCTTGTTGCTACAAAGAAGAAAGCAGCTAACCCATCAGGTGTTACTGTTGAAGCTGATGCTAATACATGGAAGTCAAACTATGTAAACGGCAACAACACAACCGATACTGCAGCACTTTCAACTGCTAATATGTTGGCAACTGCTGTTACAGGTACAACATATTATGTTGATGCTACTAACGGTTCTGATTCTAACAACGGTACTTCAACATCAACTCCTTGGAAGTCTCTTTCTAAGGTAAACAGTGCTTCACTTAAGTCCGGAGATGCAGTTCTCTTTAAGTGCGGCGAAGTATTCCGTCCGGCATCTATTTCAAACACAGCTTCATTAGATACAACAGCAGGTGTTACTTACGGTTCTTACGGTTCAGGCGCTAAGCCGGTAATCACAGGTTCTCTTAAGAACTATACTGCAAATACTTGGACAAATGAATCAGGTAACATTTGGTACACAACAGGTATGGGTACTTCAACCTGTAACGATGTTGGTATCGTGGTTTATAACTACGGTTCACTTATCGGCAATATGAAGCTAACAAAGGCTGCTCTTGCTAAGAACGGTGATTTCTTCTATCGCGGACCTGATGATACAAAAACAGGCACCGGCGGTAAGATTTATGTTTACTGCGACAGCAATCCTGCTACTAAGTACTCAAGCATTGAAATCGGTCAAAATGTGGACATTATTTCACTTTCGAGCAATGTTACTATTAATAACATTTGCATTAAGTACGGCGGTAAGCACGGTATGGATGGCGCTAATTTGTCGAATGTTGCTATTTCCAACTGCCAGATTTCTTATATCGGCGGCGCTTACGGCGATACTGCTCGTCTCGGTAACGGTGTTCAGCTTGGTCTTAGTGCTTCCAACTGTCGTGTTAAGAACTGCTATGTAACAGAATGCTTCGATGCAGGTCTTACATTCCAGGATTGGAACGGCGGCGGAACATTTAGTTCTATCAACTTCTCTAACAACCTTGTTGAGAATTGTAACTATGCTATTGAGTGGTTCGGTGCTGATTCTCTCGGAGAGAATACAAACGAAACAACATTCACTAACATTTATATGACAAGCAATATTCTTCGTGGCGCAGGTTACGGTTGGTCTTATGATGAACGCGTAGGTTACGAAAAGAACTATGATGCTGATAACCCGACCATCGGTACATTACAAACTTCATTATTCCGTGTTGGTTCTAATAGCCTTTATACTAAGCTCACCGATATGTATGTTTATAACAATACATTCGACCGTTCAAAGGGTGGTCTTATTTACTGGTATTGGAACCAGAAGAATGGTGACGGCACATTCCCTGAGTATACACAAAACGGACTTCACTTCTACAACAACAACTATTATCAGGATACTACCGACGATAATAAGATTTTGTGCTTCTGGAGAGAAGGATTTGTTCAGGGTATCAGTACTGCAGGATTAATCGAAGGTGCTAAGAGATTTGAAAGCACCGATAATCCGACAGGTACATGTAAGTTTATCATTGACGATGAAAGAGTTATCGATCAAAGCTAATACTTATCAGAAGATTATTATCTAATCTCCTTAATACAGGTTATCCCTCCCATTTTGGGAGGGGTAACCGAACTTATGAATGGTTAATATGAAGGATTAATTGTTTGATTTTTGATATTAACTATTTAGAAAAACTTTAGGTGGTTTTATGAAATACACAAAAAACAGTTCAGGTTATGACTGTAAAAAAATACTCCCTACCGGCTACAAAAAAGAAGCCGAGGAAATGAGAGAAAAAATTCTCCGTACTGAGAATACCGAAGAAATTTACGACATTTCCGGTAAAAAGTATTATATTACTAAGGATATGTCGGTAAAGGATATTCCCCAAAATCTAAACCCCGGCGATGCGGTTTTGTTCCAGCGTGGCGGTCTTTGGCGTATCGGAGATAATGAAGATTTTTCCGTTCCCAAGGGTGTTATATTCGGCGCCTACGGTGAGGGCGATAAACCTAAATTTTACGGCTCCAAGAAAAACTATGCCCATAATTCTCTTTGGGAAAAAGAGGGCAATCTTTGGAAAATCATTATGCACGGCGGTAATGTGGGTATTATCACATTTGACGAAGAGGCTATTTTAGGTGTAAAAAAATGGTCCTTAGAGGAAGTAACCGAGAATTTTGACTTTTTTCACAATATGGAAAACGGCTACCTTTATCTCTACTTTGACGGGGACTTGGAAAAGGAATTTTCAAGCATTGAAATCGGTCAGCGCGGTGATGTGATTAGACTCAACAGCGGTAGTGTAGTTGATAACTTTTGCGTTAGACATACCGGCTCCCATGGTATTGTAATCGGCGGTAAAACTCAAGACTTTTATGTTACAAACTGCGAAGTAGGATTTATCGGCGGTTCCCATCAGTTCGGAACCACAAGATTCGGCAACGGTATTGAAATGCAGCTTGGTGTCAAAAATGCCCATATTACGGGAAACTGGGTTTACCAGTGTTACGATGCCGGTATCACTTTCCAAACCTGGTCTTCCGCAAAAATGGATACATATTATCACGATATTGATATGAACTATAATTTAGTTGAGTACTGTTATTACGGTTTTGAGTTCTTCTCAACCGACCCTGATACCGACGGACTTTACAGCGAGTACAAAAACATTAGCTTTATAGGAAATGTCTTTAGATTTTCTGCTCTCGGCTGGTCCTACGAGCAACGCCCCGACCATTGGATGGGTGCTCATATTCGCAGCGGACAGTTTTCATATATTAAGCTAATCGAAAACTTTAAAATTCAAAAGAATGTTTTTGATGTTGCCAGAACAAATATCGTATTTTGGTGGTGGGATGACCCCAACAGAAATTACTCTCACCCTGAAAAAGAGCAAGGCATTATTGTCAACGACAATGTTTACATTCAGGCTCCTACATTTGATAAAAGATGTATGACCTTCCACCACGAGCCTCCCTGCTATGCCGAAAACCTTGACGAGTTTAAGGTTGCTGTTGCCTCCTTTGATGAGAAACCGGCAAAATTAGTTTGGCTCGATAAATAAATTAAAATTAATTCCAAAGGGGATAGAACTGTGTTTAGTAAGCTAAAAAGGAGCATAGCCGTTTTTTGTTCGGTTGTTTTGTTTGTATCTTCCATAAGTTTAAACTGTTTTGCCGATACCGACACTGCTTCAGATGACAGTGATAATAAGGTAACAACCTCTGCTTCCACCGAAATTTCCAAAACTTCTTATGCAAGTTACAGCGACAAGTTTTCTTTCGATGTTGCTGACAAGACCGTTACTAAAAAGATTGGTAAAACCGTTTCAAACTCTCAGCTTTCTTTTGAAATGGATATACCGGAAGACGGTCTTTATAATTTCGGACTTTCTTATATGGGAACCGGCGAGGAGACCGGAGATATTGTTTTCGGTCTTAAAATTGACGGCAAGTATCCCTTTGATGAGTCGAAAAAACTCAATCTATACCGTATTTTCACCAATGCCGAAGGCGGTAACCGTGTAGACGGTCTCGGAAACGAATTTGCTCCTAAACAGGTTCCTTACACCGATTACTACTTCGACAATGTTGCTGATATTACAAGATGGTCCGATGAGGATTATCAGTTTAGCCTTTCAAAGGGTAAGCATACATTTACACTTATTTCAGGTGTTGGTAGCTTCAAGATTGACGAGGTTTCTTTATCGGGTGCAAATGAGGTAGAAAAATACCAAAAGCCCACCGATAAAAGCGAACTTTACACCGGCAAATCCATTGTTGTTGAAGGCGAAGACGCAAAAATTAAAACCGGATATTGGTTGGCTGCCAAAACCGACAACTCAACTATTGATATTACCCCAAACGATGCTTTCAATACCTTTGCTAACTACATCGGCGGTAGCAACTGGAAATCCTCGGGACAAACACTTACCTGGGAAATTCCTGTTTCAAAGTCGGGTTATTATAAGTTGGGATTCTCATACCGTCAAAGCACTCTAATCGGTGCAAAGGTGTATAGAAGCCTTAAGATTGACGGCGAAACTCCCTTTAAAGAGGCCGAGTCCATCGGTTTCGGCTACTCCGACAAGTGGCAGCAGGGATTCTTTGAAAATTCAAAGGGTAAGCCATATTACATCTACCTTTCAGAGGGTACACATAAGTTATCTCTTGAGGTTACTTCAGGCGATATTACCAAGGCCCGTGATATTTTAAAACAGGCTGTTGCCGAGCTTGGAGACCTTTATGTTGATATTACAATGATTACCGGCGAATCGGTGGATATTTACCGTGATTACGACCTTTTCGCACAAATCCCCAATATGAAGGAAACTCTTTACAATATTTATAAGGAATTATTATCGGCAGGTAAGCAACTTCAAAAAATCACCGGCGAAAAAACCGGCTCTTACATTTCGATTATTGACAATATGAAGCAAATTTGTAAGTTGATGTTGCAAAACCGTTATACTGCTCATAGATATAAGGATGAGTATTACTCAAAGTACACCTCTTTGGCATCTGTTCTTTATGAAATGAGTGATATGCCCCTTGACATTGATAGATTGTCCTTGACTTCGGCAACTGCCGAAACTCCTTTTTCTAAGTCGAATTTTGTAGATAAAGCGGTTTTCTCGGTTAGAAAATTCGTGGCATCCTTTGTTAATGACTATAATAACATTTCCGGAACCGGTGAGGGTGAAGACTCTATTACCCTTTGGGTAAACTGGGGCCGTGACCAGGCACAGGTTTTAAACTCTCTTATCCAAAGCGAATTTACACCTCAGTCAAATATTAAGGTTAATGTTCAAATAGTAAATGCATCGGTTGTTCAGGCTGTTTTGTCCGGCAAGGGCCCTGACTGTTTGTTACAGCACTCCCGTTCCGAACCGGTTAACCTTGCTATGCGTGGAATGCTTTACGACCTTAAGCAGTTTGATGACTGCGATGAAGTTTTAAAGAATTTCCAGGATAACGCCGAACTTCCATACTACTATAAGGGTGGATTATACGGTCTTCCCGATACACAGTCTTTCTATTTAATGTTCTACCGTACCGACATCTTTAAAGAAATGGGACTTAAAGTTCCCGAAACTTGGGACGACTTTAAAGAGGTTACAAAGCTTCTTACAAGAAACAATCTTTCGGTATGGATGCCTAATAATACCGTTACCACAACAACTCAGGCTAATATCGGTATCGGTAGCATCAACCTCTTCCCGACATTGTTGGTACAACAAAAGTTACAGGTTTATAAGGAAGACGGCAGAGCAACAAATCTTACCGACTCGGATGTAATTGTATCCTTCGGTAAATGGACAGATTTCTATACCAAATTAATGCTTCCGAGAACTATGAACTTCTACAACCGTTTCAGAACAGGTACCTGCCCTATGGGTATTGATATGTACACCCAGTACACAACACTTAAGGCTGCCGCACCTGAAATTGACGGACTTTGGAATGTGGCTTTAGTTCCGGGTACAGTGGATGAAAAAGGAAATATCAATCATGCTACTTCCGGCGGCGGAACAGCTTGTTCAATTCTTAAATTATCCAATAATCCAAAGGCTGCTTGGGAATTCCTTAAGTGGTGGGTAAGCAAGGATACACAACTTGCATATTCAAGTGAAGTTGAATCAATCCTCGGTCCTACCGGTCGTGTTTCGGTATCCAATGTTGAGGCATTTAAGTCTCTTGAGTGGGATAAGTCGATGGAAGATGTGGTTATTTCGGCTATGGAACAAACCGAAGAAATACCTGAATATCCGGGAAGCTACTATGTATCCCGTTCGGTATATCAGGCTTTCTGGAATGTTGTCGAAAACAAGCAAAATACTAAGAAAATGCTACTTAAATATGCCGAAGAGGCAAACGAGGAAATTGCCCGTAAGTGGAAGCAATATGAAAACAGATAAGGGGGAGAGGCAATGAAAGCAGAAACAAAACTAAAAAAGCGCAGAACTACAACAAGCGAAGATGTTGCCTTTTATCTTATAACCATCCCTTTTATGCTCTTCTTCTTTTTGTTTAATATTTTGCCGGTATTGGCATCAATGACATTGTCGTTTTTTGACTATGATATGGTGTCAAGCCCGATATTTACAGGACTTGAGAACTATTCCCGAATGTTCTCGGGCGATGATGTATTTATGAAGGTTTTGGGAAACACACTTAAGTTTTCCATAATAGCAGGACCTATAAGCTTTATGCTGTCCTTTATGCTTGCGTGGATGATTAATGAATTTTCAAAAACCGTTCGTGTAATTTTAACATTTATATTCTATGCACCTGCACTTGTAGGAAACGCATACTTTATATGGCAGGTATTTTTCTCCGGCGACTCGTACGGATATTTGAATAACCTGCTCATAAGCTTCGGATTTATAACCGAGCCTATAAACTGGTTCCAAAATACAAGCTATAATATGACCATAATCATTATAGTACAGTTATGGATGAGTATGGGTGTATCCTTCCTTGCAAACATAGCAGGTTTGCAAAATGTATCAGCCGAGCTTTACGAAGCCGCCGCAATAGACGGTGTAAGAACCCGTTGGCATGAGCTTTGGTATGTAACATTACCGTCAATGAAAAGTATCTTGCTGTTCAGCTCGGTAATGCAAATTCAAGCAGTATTCTCTGTAAGTGCCGTAATCGTAACACTTGCAGGATATCCGTCGGTAAACAACTCGGTGGACACAATAGTTTCATACATATCCGATATAGGTACGGCAAGATATGAAATGGGATATGCTTCGGCACTTTCAATCTTCCTGTTCTTTATGGTACTTGCATTCAGATTCGGAATCGGAGCACTGCTTAACCTTGTCGGTAAAAGCGATAGCTAAGGGGGATAACAATGAAGATATTACAAAAGAAATCAACCCCGCAGTATCGTAGATATACAAGAAGTAAAGCAGGAAACTTCTTTTACTTCTTTATACTGTTCTTAGCCGGAGCATTTACAATACTGCCTTTGGTATATTGTATAGTAACCTCATTCAAGCCACTTGATGAATTGCTTATATTCCCACCGCAGTTTTTTGTAAAAAGACCTACTCTAACAAACTATTTGGCGTTGCCGTCATTGTTAAGTAAGATACAAGTACCTATTTCAAGATACTTTTTCAACAGCCTGTTCGTAGCAATAGCCGGAACGGTAATGCACATATTTGCGGCATCCCTTGCGGCATTCACCTTTTCAAAGTCGAAGGTAAAGGGAAGAACGGCGCTGTTCTGGATAGTACAAATAATGCTTTTGTATAATGCAGTAACCTTGGCAGTACCGAGATATTACATATATACAAAGTTGCATATGATAGACACATACTGGGTATATATATTACCTGCAATTCCAAGTGCAACAGGATGCTTCCTTATGAAACAGTATATGGATGTATCGGTACCCGATGCATTAATGGAAGCGGCAAGAATAGACGGAGCAGGAGTACCGAGAATATATATAAGCGTGGTAATGCCCATATTGAAACCGGCATGGATGACAATGCTGTTGTTATCCTTCCAAGAGATGTGGACAATAATACCGCAGGGAACCATATTCAGCGAGGAACTCAAGACATTACCCCAGGTAATGTCATCAATATCCGCCGGAGGAATAGCCCGTTCGGGAAGTGCCATGGCGGTAACGGTATTGTTAATGATACCGCCCATATTGGTATTCTTAATTTCCCAATCAAATGTAATGGAAACCATGAGTACCTCGGGTATTAAAGAATAAGAAAAAGGATGGAGATACTTTTGAAAAGATTGTTATCAATTATATGTGTAGTATTAGCTTTGACAATCGGGCTTTCTTTATCCGTTTTTGCCGAACCTACTGATTCTTTTACCCATATTGACCAAGAAAACGGTACACAAGTTTCGGTTATGGCAAGAGAAATGTATAAATCCACAAAGGTAATCAACGGAAGTTCTTTAGGACTTGACGAGCCTTTGACGGGTTTAAACGACCTTTGTTGTGATGAAAGCGGAAATGTATATTTATTGGCAACTGAAAACTCTAAAATTATAGTTCTCGATAAAAACTATAAGTATAAAAAGACTATTATATTAATAGATGAAGACGGAATGGAAGCATCTTTTTCCGGCGCACAGGGAATATATGTTGACAAAAACAACGATATATTTATATGCGATACAAGAAATGCTCAAATTCTTATTGCCGATAGTAAAGGAAAAATCAAGAAAACATTGCTTCAGCCGGAATCTTCCTTAATTCCGGAGGACTTTATATATGAACCCTACCGTCTTGTAAGAGATGATAAGGGATATACATATATTTTAAGTAACAGCTGTTATTACGGCGCTTTATCGTATTCTCCGGAATATGAATTTTTGGGATTTTACGGCGCAAACACAGTAACGGCTTCAGCACTTGATACCTTATCATTCCTTTGGGATAAGTTGACACAAACCGATGAGAAAAAGGCTTCATCGGTAAAATCATTGCCTTTCTCCTTTGTTGATTTGGCACTTGACAGTGAGGACTATATGGTTACCTGTACCGGTAAAACAGGTGAAGACGATAACGGAACGGGACAAATAAGAAAACTTTCTCCCGGCGGCGGTGATATTCTTTATAAGCGTAGTACCGATGGCTCCTCCGAGTCTTCAACATCACTTAATTTCTTGGAAAATACCGTATTAAAGAAAAACGGTGCGGCAAATACTCAAAACATTGTTGCCGTAGATACTGACGATAAAGATTTCATTTATGCATTAGACCAAACCTGCCGTTTGATTTATGTTTACGATAGTGAATGTAATATGTTAGGCGGTTTTGGCGGCGGTTCCGATAATTCTGTACAAAAGGGTGTATTTAATAAACCTGTTTCTCTTAAACTCCACGGTAGTGATGTTTTGGTTATCGACTACGAAAACTGCACACTTACGGTTTTTGAGGAAACCGAGTACGGTAGGGCGCTTAAGACGGCACAGGCAGCCTATGTTAAGGGCGACTATGACCAGTCTGACGAGCTTTGGGAAACCGTATTGTCTTTTGACCGTAGCAACCAATTAGCATATAGAGGACTTGCAATGTCGGCTCTTACAAACGAGGATTACGACAAGGCTTTGGACTTTGCAAAAAGAGGTCTTGACTATACCGTTTATGATATGGCTTGGCAAAAAGTTGTTTCAAGTTATATAAATGACAATTTCATTTGGATTTTCGGTTTGGTATTGTTGTTTATTGCAGGAATAATTGCATTTGCAGTTACCGTAAAGAAGAGACAAATTGTTCTTGTAAAGAGCATTAAGACAAAAACCATGCTTTCCTGTGTGGGACATCCGTTTAACAGTTTTGCCGATATTAAGTATAAAAAATACGGTTCGGTGCTTTTGGCTACGATTTTGCTGTTTGTATTCTACATCGGCAAGGTGCTTGAAAGCACAGCGTCGGGATTCTTATTTATGAAGAGTAATCCCAGAACCTATAATATGCTTTACACTGTTGTAGGAACCATAGGTATTGCTTTGTTGTGGTCCCTTGCAAACTTCCTTGTTGCCTGTCTTGCAAACGGAAAGGGTACATTTAAAGAGGTTTATATTTCTACAATATATTCACTTCTTCCTTTAATCGTTTACACATATATAAGACTTGTTTGTTCTTGGGTAGTACCCCTTTCGGGCCTTGCTATTTTAGACGGCGTTAAGGTTGCGGTTTTAATATTTACATTCTTTATTTTAACCGTTGGAAATATGGCAATTCACGAATATGACTTCTTCAAATTCCTGACAACAGCCATTGTTTCTATATTATTTATGATTTTAATCGTATTTGTTATGTTCCTAATCGGAGTATTGCTCCAGCAAATCGGAACATTCTTCTCATCAATTTATACCGAATTGTTTTTCAGATAACCCATGAAAGGAAGATTTGGGATGAAAAAATTAATATGTGTTATTTTAGCTTTGACAATTCCATTATCTATCCTTGCAGGGTGTGGTAATAAGGCAAAAGTTTCAGCCTATAATACAAAAAAAGAGGTAGCAGTACTTGAAAGCGGTATTGTTGCCGAAAATGATAATCTATCTCTTAAATGGGAACAGGAGAGTAACAACTTTTCTCTTACCTGTAAGGATTCAGGCAAGGTGTGGACAAATTATCCTGAGGACAGCCAAGCTGATGACAGTGAGTTTAATACTTTAAGTATCAGGGTTCAGGATACCCGTACCGTAAAGGAAAGAACCTTAGAATCCTCAAAGGCAACCCGTATTGCCTCCGAAAAGATTGATAACGGATTAAAGATTACATATTATTTTGATTCCGTAAAAATCGCTGTTCCTGTTTGTTATACACTGAGAGATGACTCTCTTCTCATATCCGTAACAGGTAAGGATATTCTACTCGGCGATTCACGATATCAAATTATTGCCTGTCTTCCTTCGCCGATGCTTTGCCGTGTATCAAATAAGGCTGATAATTCTTATTTGTTTGCACCATATGGACTTGGCGGAATTGTTGACAATAAGTGCAATTCCGATGAGGTAAGAAAATTCAGTGCAACCATTTCGAATATGGCATCAATGGAAACCGAATCCTCGGTAAACGGCGGTGATTCAACAGGATTCCGTTGTTTCGGTGTTAAGGATAATAAAAACGCCCTGTTTTGTATTGCAGAAAGCACCCCGGGAGCAGTTGGTACCAATATCACTGCAGGTGATTTAATGAAGACCTATTCGGTTGCTTTCCCCACATTCTTCTTTGCGGATTATGACTATTTTTACGGCAAATCGGTAAAGGACAGCTTAATTAAGCAGGTTTCAGATAAATACGAAGGCACTGTTTCCATGGGCGTATATCCTCTTTCGGGTGAAAACGCAGACTATAACGGAATGGCAAAGTGCTACCGTAACTACTTAACAAAAGCGGGATATATAAAAGAAAACAAAGAGCAAAAGAATAACTCACCTTACAGTGTTACATATTTAGGCGGTGTTCTTACCACTTCCTCCATTTTGGGTATTCCTACAAAAACGGTTAAAACGCTTACAACATTTGAACAAACCGTAGAATACACCAAGGACCTTTATGATAAAACCGGAATTTTGCCCACAGTAAGGCTTTCCGGATTTGGCAAGAGTGGAATTAATATCGGTAAAATTGCCGGTGGTTATACCTTCTCTTCCAAACTCGGCAGTGATAAATCCCGCCAGGAATTGGAAAAATACATTTCTGATAATAAGGGTGAACTGTACACCGATTTCGGCGTATTGGCATTTAATAAGTCCGGTAACGGATTTTCATACGGCAGTAATTATGCAAGAACTGCTGTAAAACATGCAGCTGAAATATCTCCCGTCAATATTCCTCTTCGTGATTTCAATAAATCGTTAAAGTATAGATTACTTTCAAGAAGCAAAATTTCAAAAGCTGTGGATAAATTAATCGATTTAGCCAACAAGAAAGACATTTCGGGTATCTCCTTTAATGATTTAGGCTCTTGCGTTTATTCCGATTATTCCGATGAAGATAAATACGGTGTAACTGCAAATATGGATAAGGATACGGCGAATAACATTAAAAATGTATCTAAAAACGGAAATATAGTTGCGGCATCTTCTGCCACATATTTTGCTGCAGGTCTTTTGGATTCGATTTTTGAGGCTCCTGTTGAACCAAGCGGAAGATATGCGTATGAAACCGAAGTTCCCTTCTATCAGTTGGTATTCCACGGAGTTACTCCTATGTATTCATCAGCGGTTAATACCGTTGCTTCTCCTGAATACAACATTATGTTAGCTGCATCTTGCGGAACAGGTATCGGATTTACATTAATCGACAAATTTGATACTTCATATATGGAAACAGGTTCAGAAAAGCTTTATGCAATGAAATACTCCGATTGTACAAAACTAATTACATCAACGGTTGAAAAGTATTCAAAAATGTATAAAAATGTTGAAAATTCCAAGATATTAAGGTATGATATATTAGATAATGATATTTCAAAAACAACCTTTGAAAACGGTACCGTTATCTATGCTAACCATTCTTCGATTAAACAAAAATCTCCTATAGGAGAAATTGACGGATATGACTTTATTATGAACGGTGGAGAGACAAAATGAGCAAAAAAAAGAATAGAGGAATCGAGTCTATCAGAAGCCGTTACGGTTATACATTCGTAGGACATTGGATTTTAGGACTTGTTGTGTTTTTCATTGTTCCTGTATTTAGTTCCATCGCCTATGCTTTCAGTAATATTTCTATTCTTGAAACCGGTTTTAAACTTAAGTTTGTGGCTTTTGCCAACTTTAAGGAAGCTTTGTTTGAAAATCCGGATTACTTAGACGAGATTAGAAATTCCATCGGCTCAATGTTTTACTCTTTGCCTATGGTTGTAGCCCTAAGTTTGATTTTGGCGGTGCTCCTTAATCAAAAATTCCCGGGAAGAACAGCCTTTCGTATTGTTTTCTTCCTTCCGGTAATTATTGCATCTTCGGTAATTGTTCGTTTGCTTTCCGACCCTTCGGTTAATGCTCCCATATTCAACCTTTCAACTGACGGTCAGGGAATTATGGATTACGAAACAATTCTCGGAAATCTTAATTTGCCCACAACTATTACAGATGTTTTGACCTTCTTCCTAAGCAATGCAGTTAGTCTTGCTTGGAACTGCGGTGTTCAAACAATTCTCTTCTTGGCCGGACTTCAGGGTATTCCCGAGTCCTTGTACGAGGTTTCTAAGATTGAGGGTGCTAATAAATGGGAAGAATTTTGGAAAATTACCGTTCCGATGCTTCGCCATGTACTTTCTTTGGTAATCATTTATACAATGATTTCTTTGTTCACCTCGGCTGACAACTCCATTATGACCCGTGCGGTTAACCTAATGCGCGGTAGAGATTACGGCGTTGCCTCGGCTATGCTTTGGTTCTATTTCATAATCGTACTTGCCGTTATCGGTGTGGTACTTTTGATGTATAATAAGCTTTGTGTTAAGAAATGGGAATAATAAATAAATTAATTAATTTTGGAGGTCATTGTTCTATGAGCAAACATAGTAAAAAAGTTTCGCTTTTAAAGAAAATTAAGCCGACACTTGCACTTTTATTTTCCTTTGCGATTCTTTTGTCCTCGGTACTTTGCGTTCCAACTATTTTTGCTTCGGCAGAAGCTGAAAAAACAAAGTATATTGAGGTAAAATCCGGAGCCGCTTGGTCTGCGGTTCACTACATAAATTCCGGCTCAAACGGCGGATATAATCTTGCGGCAAA
>DCIE01000043.1:17077-17492 GCA_002315765.1 Ruminococcaceae bacterium UBA1734 | reverse complement strand
CAATGGAAGAAATCCGCAAGAACCCCTCAAATGTTGCGTAATAAAAGGAAAAACGGTGTAACCCTTTCGGATTACACCGTAACTTCCCGCAATGTGTCCTTTAGAACACACCGCATTGGCAAGTGCTTTTTTGAATGATGTTTGCCTTCGGCAAATGATGTTGGCTTCGCCAATGATGACGCTTCGCTAATGATGTGTGCCTTACGGCACATGTGCAAACATCGCATCATTGTGAGCAGAGTGAACATCATCATTTTGGAGCAAAGCTGCGAAACATCATCAGCCGACAAAGTCGGCGACATCATTGATTTTCTGCCTTTAATATGGTATTATTTTGTAGGAAGGTGGCATCTGCTTATGAAAGAAAATAAACTTGCCGATTTATCTATGTCTTTTTCCGTTTAAATTATTAATC
>DCIE01000043.1:0-17033 GCA_002315765.1 Ruminococcaceae bacterium UBA1734 | reverse complement strand
TCGGTCGTTCCGGCACTTCCATCGGAGCAAATATATACGAAGCTAACTATGCGCAAGGAACGAAAGATTTTATTTCAAAGCTTGAAATTGCGCTGAAAGAAGCAAACGAAACGGGTTATTGGCTTGAGCTTCTTTTTCTCACAAATTACATAGATGAGCAGACATATAAAACCTTAAACGAACAATGCACCTCCCATTCGTGTTATGCTGATTGCTTCCTGTAAAACCGTGAAAAGCAAACGACAGAACTAATTAACGCTGTCGGCTTAATTGGAGATATGTTGGAATCAATAAACAAATCAGAATTTGCGGAGGTAATTATCGTGAAAAAGCCGGTATTCATATTCCTTTGTTTTATTATCGTTTTATTAACAGTCAGTTGCGGAGTTCCTAAAAATGATAATCCGCAAACCGATTCAATAAACATAAAGGAATTGAAGGAAAAATACCCTGAGTATTTTGAGATGTCAGATTTCAAAGGGATAGAAGTTTATGTATGGCAAATGTCTGAAAATTCATACCGTTGCGGTATGCTGTCAGGCACAAACCGTGAAAAAACAAATGAAGAAATCTCAGCATTACAGTTTAAATCACTGTCGATTGAAGAAGCAAAAGCAATTCTTAATGAGCTCGGCGTTGCAAAAGAGGATATTATAGTACTTCCTATTTCACAGGCATGCTCAAGTTATTACTACGAAATTGACGAAGAATACGAAGAAAGAGTTAATAACCTGTTTAGGTAAACTTAACAAATCCCGTTTTATCGAGCCATTCAAAAAACGACCAAAGTGATTTTTTACCTCAAATAAACAACTTTTGGTAGCTCTTATACATGTAAAAACCCACTTTTGTCCGGTAGACAAAAGTGGGTTTTTATAACGAAATAAATCCCTTGCGGGATTTGTGAAATGCACGACCTGCGTGAAATTGTCCTTCGGACAGTGAAATGCCTGCGGGCGTGGGTGGATTTATTTCATTTCACATTGCGAAGCAATATTTCACAATTTTACAAAGAAAATTATTTAATGTTGTGTAGCGACAAAAACTGTGCAGAAAGTAAATTTTATCCTCTTGATATTTTTTTATTAATAGTGTATATTTATTATATAGTAATGTAAGGTGGTAGGCTATGAAAATTTGTGTTATTACCGGAGCATCCTCGGGACTTGGAAAAGAATATGTTTCCTGTGTTTATAATAGATATACCGATATTGATGAAATATGGATAATTGCAAGAAGACTCGACAGGTTAAACGAGATACAAAGCAGTTTTAAAAGCAAAGTAAAAGCCTATTCTATGGATATTACAAAGGAAGATTTTGCCGAAAAATACGAGGGCTTGCTAAAAGATAATAATGCCGAAATCAAACTGCTTATTAATAACGCAGGTTTCGGGAAATTGGGTATGTTTGAGGATATTTCCCTTAAAGATAATGTAGGAATGGTTAATTTAAACTGTGCCGCCTTTACTACCGTTGCTAAAATATCTTTAAAATATATGAAAGAGGAAAGTAAAATTATCAACACCTGTTCTATTGCTTCCTTTGCACCTAATACCCGAATGACGGTTTACAGTTCAACCAAGGCCTATGTTATGAGTTTTTCAAAGGGACTCAGAGAAGAACTTAAACCGAGAAAAATCAATGTTCTTGCTGTTTGTCCGGGACCTATGGATACCGAGTTTTTACCGGTGGCAAATATCGGAAAGGGAGATAGCAAAACCTTTGATAATTTACCGAGAGTTAATCCGAAGGTAATTGCCGAGAAATCTTTAATTGCTTCGGATAAAAATAAAAGTGTTTATACCAATAGGATAATTTATAAGATTTATCGTTTAGTTGCTAAAATATTGCCTCAAAATCTTGTTATGAAATTTTGCGGTGCATAAAATTACGGGTGAAACAAATGAAAACAAAGTTAATTAAAATACTATGCTTAGCCTTAACATTCACGGTGCTTTTATCTTCTTTCGGAATTTGCTGTTTTGCCCAGCAAACAAAGACCATAGAAGTTGAGGCAAGGGTAATCGAAGAAATAAAAGACACAAAAGGAAATGTGTTTGAGAACGGAATTTCGGTTGAGATTAATTTTAACACCAATCCCGGTATCGGTGCTTTTACCTTTACTCTTAAGTACGATAAAAATGTTTTTATGACCAAGGCTATCAGAAAAACCAAGTTTTATTCCTGCACACTTGCTAATTATTCCATAGTCGACCATCCTGACGGTGGATATATAAGCTTTGTTTGGGCAAATCAATCAAATGCGACAAACATTACGAAAACCGGAAACATAATTACGGTTGATTTCTATATGGCAAAGAAACTGCCGGGCAATTACAGGTTTGTTTTTGCCAACATAAATCCGATTTTACACGGAGAAGATATGACCGGTTGTTTTGCCGATTTTGAGCATAACAAAATAGATGTAAAAACCAAAAACGCTTCATATTTTATTCCAAATCCTGACGGAAGCTGTGCTGTACACGATTACGGAGAGTATGAAACCTATTCTCCGAACTGCCTTTCGGGAGGATATACCCAAAGACAGTGTCAGCATTGCGGAAAGATAGAAAGAACAAATGAAAAACCGGCTTTGGGACATAGCAATCCTACCTATTGGACTGTTGACCGAGCTGCTACTAAAGATGTTTCTATGATTGTAAGTCATTATTGTACAAGATGTAACAGTGTTTTGGAAAAGGACTATATTTCTTCCGAGAGGGTAAGTGAGCTTAATATTGAAAATAAGGTTGGCGCACAAATAAATAACAGTTTGTTGGAGGAAAATACAAACAAAACCGACAACAAAGAAGTCGCTTCAAAGCAAAGTAGTGTAGCTTCCTCAAAGAATAATACTTCTTCAAATAACAGCAATGTTTCTTCTAAACAAAGCTCAACTGAAAAAACAAATAGCACCCTTCAAAAAAAAGAAACCGAAAAAAATAATATAAGCAACAACATTTCCGAAAAAATATTAATAAATTCACAAGGGAATAAAGTTGTTGACAAGAATAATAACGGTGTTATTGATGATGATGAAAATATATTGGTAGACGAAAAAGGAAAAAAGGTGGTTGACGAAAACAATAACGGCGTTATTGATGAGGGAGAAACCGAGATTTCAGACGATGCCGTCTATTCAGCAGATGATGTTATAGATAATACGGTAGCAAAAGAAAAAGAAAAACCTAAAACCTTCGGCGACTATGTGGTGATGATAAGGGATTTCATTTTCGGAAACGGTGAAGAGAAGGGTGTTTTCGGTAAAATTTTCAGTGCTATAGGTGAATTTTTCAAAGAATTATTCCGATAGGAGGAAATCCTATCGGAATTTTCGCATATTATGCAAATTTTTATGCATATTTTCTTGAAAAAGTTTGGAAAATGTAGTATAATAGTCAATAAAATATTTTTAGAAGGTGTCTTATGACAAGAAAAGAAGCAAGGGAAGAGGCTTTTATTTTAGTTTTTGAAAAGCAATTTTCGGACGAAAATTTAGAAAGCATACTGGAATTAGCCACAGAGGTTAGGGATTTAACACCTGACGATTACATAAAAACGGTATTTTTCGGTGTTTACCAAAACATTGAAGAAATAGATAGCATAATTTCCCAAAGTGCAATCGGATGGAGTATCACCAGAATTTCCAAAACCGCCTTGGCAATTTTAAGATTGGCAGTTTTTGAGATGAAGAAAATGGAAAATATTCCTGTTTCGGTTTCCATTAACGAGGCAGTAGAGATTGCTAAAAAATATGCCACAAAAGAAGATGCTTCCTTTGTAAACGGTATATTGGCAACAGTGGCTAAAGCATAGTATGAACAAGGGAATAACCGTACGGCAGTTAAATCTATATGTTAAATCGTTGCTTGAAAGTGATGTTAAGCTAAATTATATAACCGTTCAGGGTGAATTATCTAATTTTAAAAATCATTATCAAAGCGGACATTGGTATTTTACATTAAAGGATAAAGATGCTTCGGTTCGTTGTATGATGTTTGCTTCCTATTCAGGTAAGGTGGGCTTTAATCCTAAAGACGGTGATTATGTTGTGGTTACCGGCAGGGTTTCGCTGTACGAGAATGACGGACAGTATCAGTTCTATGCTAATTCTATGAATCCCTTTGGCGAGGGAGATGCTCTTCTTGATTTTAACAGAATCAAGGAAAAGCTTGAAAAAGAGGGACTTTTTGACCAAGAAAGCAAAAGAAAATTGCCTGAATTTCCTCAAAAAATAGCGGTGGTTACTTCGGATACGGGTGCCGCAATACACGATATTTCTTCTACACTTTCCGGTAGACTTCCAACCTGTAAAATTGTGGTTTGTCCAACTAATGTTCAGGGTGTAAATGCCGCAGAAAGTATGATAAAAATACTTGATAGGGTTTATTCTCTTTCCGGTATTGATGCTGTTATTATAGGTAGGGGCGGAGGTTCTGCCGAAGATTTATCGGCGTTTAATAATGAGGCCTTGGCAAGAAAAATATACGAGTCTCCCTTTCCCGTAGTTTCGGCTGTGGGACATGAAACAGACTTTACGATTTGCGATTTTGTCAGTGATGCCCGTGCCGCTACACCCACGGCTGCCGCAATTGCCTTAAGCACCGGCAGTGAGAATGTTTTATTGCGAATAAAGGAAAGCATAAAAAGAATCAGTAATTCAATAAATAACATCGTGGAAAGAAACGAAATGAAATACAAATTGCTTTCTTCCTCTGCCACACTTTCAAATCCCATTTATTATTTTGAAAACAAAGAAAAGAAAATTCGGGAAATTGAGAACAATTTGGTTGGCTGTTTCTCGAAAAAAATCGAAAATTCCCAAAATAATTTCATCAAAATTACGGGACAGCTTGATAAGTTAAGCCCCTTAAAAATACTCGGTAGGGGATATTCGCTTGTTACAAAGGACGGAAAAATCATAAGTTCTAACGACCGAATTAATGTCGAGGACGAAATTAGTATAAAATTTGCAAACGGCGGTGTAAAAGCCGTTGTTAAGGAGAAAATCAATGGCTGAATTTAGTTTTGAAAACTCTTTAAAAGAACTTGAAAAAATCCTTTCTGCTCTTGAAAGCGGAGATGCATCCCTTGAGGAGTCTATGGAGCTTTTTGAAAAGGGTATTAAATTATCGAAAGAATGTTCTGAATATCTTAAAAATGCCAAGCAAAAAATTATTACATTAACCCAAGCCGAAAGCGAGGAAGATATAGATGATTGATTTGCTTTTAAAGAACTACCAAGAAAAAATTGATATGCGCCTCAACATTCTTATACCCGAGACGAGTGCAAATTATAAGGATGTTGTGGAGTCCGAAAGATACAGTGTTTTTGCCGGTGGAAAGAGAATAAGACCTATTTTGCTTTTAGAGTTTTATAAGCTTTTCGGTGGCGAAGATGATTGTGCATATAATTTTGCCTGTGCCGTAGAGATGATACATACATATTCGTTAATACACGATGACCTTCCCTGTATGGATAATGACGACTTAAGGAGAGGAAAACCCTCAAATCACATAAAATACGGTGAGGCAATGGCACTTCTTGCCGGAGACGCACTGCTTACCGAAAGTTTCGGTGTGGCCGCAAGAACTATGGGGATTTCCCCCGAGCTTGTAACAAAAGCAATTACATATTTGTCGGCTAATTCGGGAGTTTCGGGAATGATTGGCGGTCAGGTTATTGATACCTGTACAAAAGGCGAGATGACCGAAGAAGTATTAAAAGAAATGTACCTATTAAAAACAGGTGCTTTGCTTAAAATCTCGGCTGTTTGCGGTGCCGTTCTTGCCGGTGCAGATGAAAACAGCATTAAACTATGCGAAACTTATGCCGAGAAAATCGGATTTGCCTTTCAGATTATTGACGATATTCTTGATTGTAGCGGTAATGAAGAAAAGCTGGGCAAAAGAATAGGAAGTGATGATAAAAACAATAAAATCACTATGGTTAGTATATACGGTGTAGAAAAATGTCGCCTTATGGCAAAGGAATTAACAAACGAGGCTTTGGATATTCTTGACAGTTTAAACGGCGATACCGATACACTTAAGGAAATAACAAAGTATTTGCTTGACCGTGAGTATTAATTTATTGTTTTATTATGATGCTTAAGGATATTAAATCACCAAACGACATAAAGAATCTTGACTATAAAGAGCTTGATTTATTATGTGATGAAATTCGTGAAAAAATAATAGATACCGTTTCTAAAAACGGAGGACATCTTGCATCAAATTTAGGTGCGGTAGAACTGACCGTGGCAATCCATAGAGCCTTTTCGTCTCCTAAGGATTCCATAATATTTGATGTGGGACATCAGTGCTATACCCATAAATTGCTAACAGGGCGTTATGATAGGTTTGATACTATTAGGACCGAAGGTGGACTTTCCGGATTTATGCGCCCCGAAGAAAGCGAACACGACCCGTTTGTAACAGGACACAGCAGTAATTCCATTTCGGCTGCATACGGTATTTACCGTGCAAATAAAATAAGCGGTAAAGACGGTACGGCGGTTGCCGTAATCGGAGACGGTGCTTTAACCGGCGGTATGGCGTATGAGGGCTTAAATAATGCCGGAAGCAGTCGAAGCAACTTTATTGTTATATTGAACGATAACAAAATGTCCATTTCAAGAAATGTTGGGGCTATCGCAAGGGCTATTACAAGAATGCGTAACCGACCGAGATACCACCGTTTCAAATTAGTTGTTACATCGGCAATATATAAAATTCCGAAAATCGGTCCCAAAACCAATGATGTTATTTATGCCGTTAAAGAAGCGATAAAACGCAGTGTTTATAAGAATAATATTTTTGAATGTATGGGTTTTAATTATTTAGGTCCCGTGGACGGTCATGATATTAAGGCGATGGAATCCCTGTTTAAAATTGCACAAACCTACAACAGACCTTCGTTAATTCATGTTGTTACCACCAAGGGTAAGGGATATGCCTATGCCGAGAGTAAGCCTAAAAATTATCACGGTGTTGCACCCTTTGATGTGGAAAAAGGTTCCTGTGCAAGTGGTAAAATAACCTATTCCGATGTTGTGGGCAAAACCCTTACGGAACTTGCCGGTGAGAATAAAAAAATATGTGCCGTAACTGCGGCTATGACTGCCGGTACGGGATTAACCGAATTTGCTTCCTCGTATAGAAACCGTTTCTTTGATGTGGGTATTGCCGAGCAACATGCCGTTACATTCAGCGCCGGTCTTGCTAAGGGCGGAATGTTGCCGTTTTTTGCGGTGTATTCAAGTTTTCTTCAAAGGGCATACGACCAACTGATACACGACTGTTCCATAGCAAATTTGCCTGTAAAAATTCTTGTGGACAGAGCAGGAATAGTCGGTGAAGATGGGGAAAGTCATCAGGGTGTATTTGATGTTTCCTTCCTTTCTTCGGTGCCTAATATGAATATATATTCGCCTTGTTATTTCAGCGAACTGAAAGATACAGTTATCAAGGTTTCAAAGAATAACGAACTGTGCGCAGTCAGGTATCCCCGTGGGTGTGAACCCGAAAAATTAGAACTTGATTATTCCACAGACTATACCGTAATCGGTGGGGGAAAAACTGCGGTAATTACCTATGGAAGAATATTTAAGAATGTGTATGACGCAGCAAAATCAAAAAATGATATAAAAATAATCAAACTCAATAAGATTTTCCCAATTTCAAAGGAACTGATTGAAGAAATTAAAGACCAAGAACGGATAATTTTCTTTGAGGAGAGTATGAAATGCGGCGGAATTGTTCAGCATCTTAATATGTTGTTAGCCGAGAGTGAATTCGGCGGAAGATATGAAGCTCACGCTATAGACGGCGGTTTTGTAAAATGCGCCGGTGTGTCATCCTGCCTTAAAAAATGCGGATTTGATACCGAATCAATAATTAAAACTATTGGAGAATAGATAATGCAGGAAAAGCAAAGACTTGATGTGTCGCTTTTTGAAAAAGGATATGCCGAAAGCCGTGAAAAAGCCAAGGCGCTTATTATGGCGGGTATAGTATATGTAAATAATCAAAAGTGCGATAAAGCCGGTATGAATGTAAAGCCCGATGATGTAATAGAGGTTAGGGGAAACACCCTTAAATATGTCAGTCGAGGTGGGCTTAAGCTTGAAAAAGCAATAAAGGTTTTTTCTCCCGAATTAGAGGGTATGATATGCGCCGATATCGGTGCATCAACCGGCGGTTTTACCGACTGTATGTTGCAAAATGGTGCAAAAAAGGTTTACGCTATTGATGTTGGTTACGGGCAACTTGCCTGGAAGCTTCGTACCGATGAAAGGGTAGTAAATCTCGAAAGAACCAATTTCAGGTATGTAACAAGCAGTCAGGTGCCTGATAAGCTTGATTTTGCAAGTGTAGATGTATCCTTTATCTCTTTGTCTCATATATTTCCCGTACTTAAAAATCTGCTTAAAGAAAACGGTAGGGCAGTTTGCCTTATTAAACCGCAGTTTGAAGCAGGTAAGGAAAATGTGGGCAAAAAGGGTGTAGTAAGGGATAAGAATGTCCATATTTCCGTAATCAGGCATATTATGGAATTGATAAAAGAATCGGGCTATACACTTTTGGGACTTGATTTTTCGCCGGTAAAGGGTCCAGAGGGAAATATAGAATATTTATGTTATATTGAAAACAGTCAGGATATTGCGGACCAAAGAGAATTTTCAGCCGAACAGGTTGTAGAAGCATCATATAAGGAACTAAACGAAAACGACAGGCCTGAAGGATAATCCTTCAAATTAGCACAGCAAAAAGGAATGATTACAGTAATGGAAATATCGGTACTACCTAATATTGATAAGAGGGGTTGCCTTGAAACCCTTGAAAAGTTGTCCGTATTCCTAAAGGAATCGGGAATAAAAGCCTATATTTCGGATAATATTTGTTGTCCCGGTTTTGAGCAGGTGTCCGAGGAAGAATTGTTTGTTAAGGGCGATTACATTGTTACAATAGGCGGAGACGGCACTATAATCCGATATGCCAAACAAGCCGCTGCGGCAAAAAAACCGATTATAGGAATAAATGCCGGTAGAATGGGATATTTGGCAAATATTGAACAAAACGAATATAAGCTCTTGGGAAAGTTAAAAACAGGCGAGTTTTCCATTGAAAAAAGAATGATGCTTGATGTTACGGTAACCGATGAACAGGGTAATGTTTCGGTGTATAAATCCTTGAACGAGGCGGTTCTTACAAGCGGTTTTATTTCAAGAATTATTGACCTTTATGCAGGAATTGACGGAGATAATTTGCATTATAGGGCTGACGGAATAATCATTTCCACACCAACAGGTTCAACCGCTTATTCACTTTCGGCAGGAGGTCCGATTATTGACCCTTCGGCAGAATGTTTTTGCATAACTCCTATATGTTCACACGCATTGTCGGCAAAACCCATTTTGCTCGGCGCCGATAAAAAATTAAATGTAAATGCTTATTCAAAAAAGCATACCGATATTTATCTTTCGGTGGACGGAAGAAAGGTTTGTCAGGTAAAGCAAAAAACCAAAATCGCCATTACAAAATCCAATGAATTTGTACAGTTAATACGAATTAATAATAGGAATTTTTATAAAACACTTTCGGCTAAGTTTTCGGATGTTTTATAATTTAAAGGATGATTGAAAATGAAGAATAAGAGACAGGAAAAAATAATAGAGATTTTAAAGTCCAAGCCTATTTTTACACAAGACGATTTGCAAAACGAATTAAACGGGTTCGGATTTAATGTTACCCAATCGACCGTATCGAGGGATATAAGGGAACTTAAGCTCGTTAAAGGACACGATGCTTCGGGTAATTATTGCTATGTGGCACCGGAAACAAATGCTTCGGGCGGTGTTTCAAGTTTTAAAAGTATGATTTCCGGGGCAATAAAAAGTGTTGATTATGCTTTGAATAATGTGGTTGTAAAGTGTTATCCCGGACTTGCTCAAAGTGTATGCGTAGCCATTGACAGCGAGTTTGCGGCGGAAATGCTCGGAACTATTGCAGGTGATGATACCATACTTATTATTACCCATAACGAAAAAGAATCCATAGATGTTGTTTCATCACTAAAAGAAATAATGTAATAGCGGAGTAGTATATGCTTAGTTATTTAGGTATTGAAAACATAGCCGTAATTGAGGAAACACAAATTGATTTTTCAAAGGGCTTTAATGTTTTGACGGGTGAAACCGGTGCCGGAAAGTCAATAATTATTGATTCCATAAATGCCGTGTTAGGCGAAAGAACGAGTAAGGATTTAATAAGAAACGGTTGCGATAAGGCAAGTGTCTCGGCTGTTTTTTCGGATTTGCCTCAACAAACGGTAAACCTTCTTAAAGAAAACGGGTTTTCATTAGACAGCGAGGGAAAACTGTTTATTGTAAGAAACCTTACAAAATCAAGCAGCAGTATAAAAATAAACGGAAAAACGGCTACGGTCGGAGTGTTAAACGAGATTGGGAAAAACCTTGTTAATATACACGGACAGCACGACAGTCAATCTTTGCTTAATGCCGATAATCATTATATTTATATTGATAGATTGGCAGGTAATTCAAAGCAAATCGGTGAATACTATTCCGAGTTTAAAAACCTTAATTCCATAAGAAAAAGGTTAATAAGTATTGAAACCGATGAAGAAGAAAAACAGCGCCGCCGAAATTATTTGGAATTTGTTGTAAAAGAAATTGAAGAAGCCGACATAAGTGTAGGGGAAAAAGACACCTTGAAAACGCAGTTGGCTTTAGCCGAGAGTTATGAAAAAACCGTTAATGCAATAAATACCGCTTCATCAATGCTGTTCGGCACCGAGGATAATATGGGGGCTGTTTCCCTTGTTTCTTCGGCATTAAAGAGTATTTCTGCCATTAAAGATAATACCGCAAAGGGAATATATGACAGTCTTTGCGGAGCTCAAGCTGAACTTGAAAATATTGCATTTTCCATAGAGAAATACGGTAAGTCGGTTGATAATACCAATGCCAATAAAGATGCAATAATGGAACGGCTTGATATAATAAACCGAATAATTGGTAAGTATGGCGGAAGTGAGGAATCGGCGCTTAAAATACTAAACGATTCAAAATCCGAATTAGAGGAAATTGAAATTTCCGATGAACTCAGCATAAGGCTTTCAGAGGAGCTTGACAATTCAACTCAACGGCTTATTGAATTAGGAGAAATTCTTTCCGATACAAGAAAAACCACCGCAAAAAAGTTTGCCGATGATGTTACCGAAATTTTAAAATATCTTGATATGCCTAATGTGGTTTTCCGTGTTTCCATAAGCAGCGGAAGATATACAAAAGTCGGTTGTGATGTGGTTGAATTTACTGTAAAAACCAATGTAGGCGAAGAATTTAAGCCCTTGCAAAAGATTGCTTCGGGTGGCGAATTGTCAAGAATTATGTTGGCGATTAAAAGCGTTTTAGCCGATAATGACGATGTGGAAACCTTGATTTTTGATGAGATTGATACCGGAATAAGCGGTATGGCGGCAGGAAAAGTGGGCAATCAGTTAAAAACCGTTTCAAAATCCCGTCAGGTAATATGCGTTACCCATTTGGCACAAATTGCGGCTTTAGCTGATAATCATTTAAAAATAGAAAAAACCGTTAATCAAAACCGAACCTTTACAAGGGTATATCCTCTTGATTATGAAAACCGTATCGAGGAAATATCCAGAATTATGTCCGGCTCGGAAATGACACAAAATATGTATAATTCAGCCAAAGAGCTGTTAGATAGGAGTAAATACAATGGGAATTTATGAAGAGTTAGTTGCAAGAGGTCTTATAGCTCAGGTAACTGATGAAAAGGAAATCAGAGAATTAGTTAATAACGGAAAGGCAACATTCTATATCGGATTTGACCCTACTGCCGATAGTTTGCATGTGGGACATTTTATGGCACTTTGCCTTATGAAACGCCTTCAAATGGCAGGGAATAAGCCGGTTGCATTAATAGGCGGAGGAACCGCACATATAGGCGACCCCTCGGGAAGAACCGATATGCGTTCTATGATGACAAGTGAAACAATACAACATAACTGTGATTGCTTTAAGAAACAAATGAGCCGTTTTATCGAGTTCGGCGAAGGTAAAGCCAGAATGGTTAATAATGCCGATTGGTTACTTAAACTAAACTACATTGATGTTTTGCGTGATGTAGGACCCTGCTTCTCGGTAAATAATATGCTTAGAGCCGAGTGCTATAAGCAAAGAATGGAAAAAGGTCTTTCCTTCCTTGAGTTTAACTATATGATTATGCAAAGCTACGACTTTTATCATCTTTATAAAGAGTACGGCTGTAATATGCAGTTCGGCGGAGATGACCAGTGGTCTAATATGCTTGGCGGAACCGAGCTTATTCGTAAAAAGCTGGGTAAAGATGCCTACGCAATGACAATTACACTTCTTCTGAATTCAGAGGGTAAAAAAATGGGCAAAACCGTTGGCGGCGCTGTATGGCTTGACCCAAATAAAACATCACCTTACGAGTTCTATCAGTATTGGAGAAATGTTGCGGATGCTGATGTTCTTAAGTGTATTAGAATGTTGACATTCCTTCCTCTCGAAGAAATAGACGCAATGGATAAATGGGAAGGCAGTCAGCTTAATACAGCAAAGGAAATCTTGGCTTATGAGCTTACAAAGCTTGTTCACGGTGAGGAAGAGGCAAAGAAGGCACAGGATACTTCGAGAGCAGTATTCTCCGGCGCAGGTTCTCACGAGAATATGCCGACTGTTACCATTGATGCAAACGACCTTACTGAGGGCAAAATCGGTATTTTGTCTCTTATGGTTAAGGGTGGACTTTGCGGTTCTAACGGTGAGGCACGCCGTTTGGTTCAGCAGGGCGGCGTTTCGGTAAATGACGAAAAAATAACCGATGCATCATATAGCTTTACCCAAGATGCGCTGAAAGAGGGCGTTATCATAAAGAAGGGTAAAAAGAGCATTACTAAATTTTCATTGTAAAATGGGACTTTTTAAGAAGAAAAATAAAAATATCTCACTTCTCTCCACCTTTGATGGCAGGGAAGTGAAATATGTTACAAAAAGAGTAGTAAAGCCTGACGGTGCAGTTGAGTATCTCATAGTTGGTAAAATGGGAAGAATTGCCGTAATTGATGACCAAATCCGTATTATTTGCGGAGAAAAAGATATTTTTAACTGTAAAACGGAAAATTCAAAGTATTTTCTTTTAATGAGTGGAGACGGTGTTACGGTTGAAGGAGAAAATACCGTTTCCGGAGAATATGACACAGTTACGGCTTATTATTCATATTATAGAAAATAGGGATTGTTATGTTCAATTGCGAAAATGTTACAAAAGATTGTGTAGAATGGATTAGAGAGTTTTTTGAGGAAAACGGCAAAGGCTGTAATGCCGTTGTGGGAATTTCCGGCGGAAAGGACAGTTCGGTTGCGGCGGCTTTGTGCGTAGAAGCATTGGGAAAAGATAGAGTCATCGGTGTTTTAATGCCTTGCGGAGAACAGGCGGATATTAACTGTGCTTATGATTTGGTAAATCATTTAGGGATTAAGCATTTTGTGATTAATATTAAGGATAGCGTAGAAGGACTTAAAAATTCCTTGTCAAAAACAGTAGAATTATCTTCACAAACTTTAACTAATATCCCACCGAGAATAAGAATGACCACACTTTATGCTGTGGCACAAAGTAATAACGGCAGGGTAGTAAACACCTGTAATCTTTCTGAGGATTGGGTAGGTTATTCCACAAGATACGGGGATAGCGCCGGTGATTTCGGTCCTATTTCCAAGCTTACGGTTGATGAAGTGAAAAAAATAGGCAAATATTTGGGACTACCTCAACATCTTGTTGAAAAAACACCTATTGACGGACTTTGCGGTAAAACCGATGAGGATAATTTAGGTTTTACTTATGCGGTATTGGATAAGTATATCCGTACAGGAGTCATAGACGACCGAGATATTAAAGAGAAAATAGATATTAAGCATAAAAACAATCTTTTCAAACTTAAATTTATGCCTATATTTGAGCCGAAAGAAAAAGATATATGAAACGAGAACTTGAAAAGCACATTGAAATAGAACGAAGCATAATAAAAAGATATAGAAAAAGCATTTGGAATAATTTTATAAAAGCGGTAAAAGAATACGAGCTGATAAAGGAAAACGACCGTATTGCGGTTTGTATTTCGGGCGGAAAAGACTCAATGCTTCTTGCAAAATGTATGGAGGAATTGCAAAAGCACAGTCCTGTTCCGTTTGAACTTAAATATCTTGTTATGGACCCGGGATATGTGAAGGAAAATAGGCAACTTCTTGAAGCAAATGCAAAGTTGATGAATATTGATATCGAAATATTTAACAGCAATATTTTTGATGTTGCATATAATGCAGGAGGGTCCCCTTGTTATTTGTGTGCAAGAATGAGAAGAGGCGCTTTGTATGATAAAGCGAAATCCTTGGGCTGTAACAAAATAGCGTTAGGTCATCATTTTGATGATGTAATTGAAACTACTTTAATGAGTATGATGTATTCGTCCGAGATAAAGACAATGTTGCCGAAACTTCATAGTACTAATTTTGAAGGTATGGAGCTTATAAGACCGCTTTATTGCGTAAAGGAACGGGATATAATTGCTTGGAGTAATTATAACGACCTTAAATTTTTAAGGTGCGCTTGTCGTTTTACTGCGGACAGTGCTTTCGACGAATCTCTTTCAAAACGAAAAGAAACAAAGGAATTAATAAAAGAGATAAGGAAGAAAAATCCCGAAGCGGATAATAATATTTTCCGAAGCATACATAATGTAAATCTTGCTACCATTCCCGGTTGGAGGGATAGGGATAGCGGGGAAACTCACAGTTTTTTAGAATTATATTAACTTGACAATATTTTTTACAGTAATATAATTACTACTGTACTTTGGTGGTGATAATGTGAAAATTAAAAACCAAATAGCAAACATTATTACAAGTATTAGAATAATCGGTGCAATTGTGCTTTGCTTTTTAGAACCCTTAAAAACACCCTTTTTTATTGTTTTTACATTTTGCGGTTTATCCGATGCTGTTGATGGATTTTGTGCGAGAAAACTCGGTATAGTAAGTGAGTTTGGCTCGAAATTGGACAGTATGGCGGACCTGTCTTTTTATACCGTTATGATGGTAAAAATATTCGGATATTTAATTAAAAATCTGAATTATGTGAATTGGGTATTGCTTATATTGGTATTGATAATTCGGTTGTCGGCATATTTCGTTTCGGCATTTAGATTTAAAAAGTTCGCATCGGTACATTCGGTTCTTAATAAAATAACCGGTTTCGGAGTTTTTGCATTGCCGTATTTTACTTTGATTAACCCTATGGTATTTAATGTGTACGCAACCTGCGTGGTGTTGGTATCCATTTGCGGTTCAATGTCAGAACTTATTACCTATTTAACTAAAAAAAGCATTTGAGTTTATAAAATTGCCATAAATAAAGACAGCCCCGACGGTTAGCAAAATGACGTTAATTATCGGGGCGTTTCTTATTTGTTGTTTGTTGGTTTGCCATTCAGCAAATTGTTGTACAGTTCAACCATTTTCTGCTTGTTCTTTACACCGAGGGTGGAATATATTTCTATGTACCGATTACCTATTGTGCTAACTGAAACGCGCAAAAGCTTTGCAATTTCCTTGTTGGTATGCCCCTGAACGGCGGCATAAAGCAAAAAATAGTCATCACGAGGCAAAATTCGATAAATTGTATTCATATTTGCTTTTTTGACAAATGCTAAATATCGTTTGTGAATATTCTCACTTAATTTTGTCAGTTTCTTTTTGAAATCTTCGGGAAAGCCCTTCAATGCGTACGACATGGGCTTTCGCATATAGAAATACTGCAAAGCCGGAGCATAGAATAAATCATATTTTTCGGCAATCAAAAGTGCTTTTTTGAAATGGTAGGTCATTTCATCGTGCATTTGTAAGAGAGCATAGGCACAGCCGAGATATATGTGCATACTTTGTAAATCCACCAAAGCGTTTTCTCGTTCTAAATATATGCAGTTTACTTCCTGTGCCTTGATTTCTTTTAGCGACAAAGTGCCGTCAGCAAAGGAAAGAGATATGGCACTAAGGGAGGTAAGATGTGGCAAAAAGCTTTCGTGATAGGGATAATCGGGTACAACATTAAACCCATTTTTATAATATTCGCTTTCACCGATGGTACTGTCTAACTCGTGAATACATTCTTCCATTTCTTTTTTGTGGGGAAAATCCTCTTTTAGTTCGGCACAAATTCGACCGTAACGCTTATAAAAACGGTCGGTATTCAAAAGAAAAATATCCGCCGCACAACCAAGTCGCAAAGCAAAAATGCGAATATATCTATTCTTTGCGGTTTCGGGCAAATCACCGAGGATTTTGTCGCCTTCTTCAAAACGGCAGGCATAAAATGCTTCAAGCGCATTTTTGATTATCAGTTCCTCGTCGGTAAGAGGTGGATTAAATGAGGATAAATCCCTATGTTCGAAAATCGGGTAGCGGAAAAAGTCCTCTTTCTTTTCTTCCTTTGCGGTTTTTGTTCTTCCGTCAAGCGGTTTTTCGGTATTTTCGGGAATCATCCACGATAACCCGATTTTGACTGCACCGGGGATTCTTCCTTCCTTTGCAAGTATGGAAATTCTGTTCGCCGTAATCCCCCATTTTTCGGCAGTTTGCTTCAATGTTAAAAAATTCATAATTTTTTCTCCTATTGTAATAAAGTTATGATAATACAAAAAATAGGATTTGTCAAGCCGAAAATCCGGTGTTTATGCGGACTTTCGGCATTTTTCAAAAAACGAAAAATCCGAATTTTTACAAAAACAAGCGAAAAACCCTCAAAAAGGGAATAAAAAAGGTATTATTTTGTTGTTTACAAACCGGAAATCTTGTGCTATAATATGCCATATAATGGAATAATTGTAAAAATCAGGCATTGGAACTGAATGTGGAATTAGGAATGGAATAACTAAAAAATCATTCCACACTCCTCATT
>DCIE01000069.1 GCA_002315765.1 Ruminococcaceae bacterium UBA1734 | reverse complement strand
CCCAACTATTGACAAAGAGCCTTTTAAAATTTACTTTGATTTTAAGTTTTTAAGTTCTGCCACTGTTTCGTCAACTAATTGCTGACCGCCGTTAGGTGATACACGGCAGGAGGTTGGAATTGCACTGTAACCTTTGCCCTCAACGCCACGCTTTGTGGCAAGATAACTACCTGCATTTCCGTATGGAGAAGCGCAAAGTTGGACAATAAATGTCTGTTCAAATGGGGAACGAGCCTGTATTCTATGCTGATAATCCATATAAAGTTCAAACTGATTTGTAGCAAAAGCCATATCACCGATACGAATAATATGTGCTTCGGTTTTAAACTTTTCAACTTCCTGTTGTTCCTTATACCGTGCGACCATATTTTCACAGTCGGCAATATAACCGATGTTTGAGGTATTTTTCTTGAAATCATCATCAATATCATCGGTCTTTTGAGGGGAGAATTTCAGCATTTTTTCAAGTCTTGTTTGCCAAAGAGTATTTTCTTCGTCGGAAATGAGCCTTCTTTCAAGGTTCAACTCCTTGACTGAATGTATAATCTTAGGATTGTTGAATTTCTCCTTTTGAGCCCAAGCCAACACTTCATCGAAAGCGGTGCAAATTCTATCGGCAATATCGTATCTATTATACATTTCCACAGGCTCAATAAGTCTTTTGTCCTTTGGAATATCAGAATACTTAAGGCGATATCTTCGGTCCTGTGCATCGTAATAATGCAAAATTCTCGGTGCTAAATCACCGGCGGCGGCACACTGGGGAAGAACAAAAATATCACCGTATTTTTCCTTGAGTTTTGTTCTGACATCGTGCCAATAGTCTGAGCTTAAATACCACTCAACCTCACAGTTTTGAGAGGGACAGGGGATATTTACAATAGCACCTGTAAGTTTATCATTAGTATCAAAAGTAAACATAAAGTTTGCAATATGGTCATCACCGGCTTCGTAATGAGAAAAATCGTCAAGCTCGGTATGGCCGTACATTTTAGAGGTTCCGATTTGTTTAAGTTCGGCTTTTCTTTCCTCGGTTTTAGAAAACTGTTCATCATAGCAAACCCGTCTGCTGTGTGCCACAGCCGCATAACCGTAACCGTAACTCATAGAGCCCTCTTTTTTATTTTTATATGACTCACAAATAGCATCGGCGGCAGAATCAATCAAAAATTTTGTGTACTCGGAAGGCGAGGCAAACTCAATTCCGTCATGAGGAACCCTTGTTAAATCGCCGTAAGGAGTAACGGTATCTTCAAGGGCAATAAGGGGAGCAGTATGAGAATGAGTTGCGTTCATAATAATTTTTGAGGTATCAATTAAAGGAATATTTTTCTTTACCTTATCACAAATAAGATTTAATATTCCGGCACGAATATTTGTAAAGTCAGCCTCTAAAAAGATTACATAATCACCGTTATTCTCAATTGTAAGAGCAGTTACGGTAACAGGGTCTAAAACACCCTTTGAGATACGAAGATAGCCCTGACCGTTAATCAGAACAGGGTCATTTGTTGATACATCACGATAAGCCCAACCGATTTTAAGCATAAATATTACCTCGATTAATTTTCTGAAATTTCGTTTAATTCTTTAAGAGTTTCTTCAACAAGCTGATTACCGCCAGGATATGAGCAAACACTGCTTTCCATAACTGCGCTGTAACCCTTGCCTAAGGTAGCTCGTTTTGTGGGTAAATATGTACCCGAACTACAATGATGCTGTGCTGTAAGTTGTACAACAAATGTTTGGGTAAAGGGCGAACGAGCCTGAATACGGTGCTGATAGTCCATAAACAGTTCAAACTGATTTGTTGCAAAGGCGATATCACCGATACGGACAACATGGATTTCGGTCTTATGCGTTTTGTCCTCGTTTTGATGTTGGTATCTTTCGCATACGCTTTGCAAATCACGGATTTTTGCAATTTCTAATGAATAATTGCGAAGATTTTGTGCCGGGTCATCGGTAATCTTTGGATTAAAGTTTGCCCTTGCCTCATGGTATCTTGCCTTATATTTTGCATATTCTTCATCCGAAACATAAATCTTGTCAAGCTCCAGCATTTTATTATGATGAACAATTTTCGGATTATTGAATTTTTCTTTGTTAGCCCAAGAATAAACCTCGTCAAAGGCATCGCAAATTTTAAGTGCAATATCAAGACGGTTGTGCATTTCGTATGGCTCAATAAGACGCTTATCATAGGGGTGGTCGGAAAACTTAAGTGCATATCTTCTAAGCTGTGCCTCATGGTAATGCAAAATTCTCGGCGCTTGGTCTCCTGCGGCGGCACATTGAGGTAAAACAAACAGGTCTTTTCCGTATTTTTCACGAAGTATTGTTCTTACATCGTGCCAATAGTCGGCGGAAAGATACCATTCAACCTCACAGTTTTGAGAAGGGCAGGGAATATTAATAACCGCACCGGTAAGCTTATCCTCTTTATCAAAGGTAAACATAAAGTTGGCAAAATGGTCGGGGCCTGATTCGTAGCCCGAAAAATCTTCAAGCTCGGTATGACCGTACATTTTTGTGGTACCTATTCGGGCAAGTTCGGCTTTTCTGTTTTCGTCATTGGTTAAGTCGGGGTCATAAACCACCCTGCGATGATTTGCAACGGCGGCATAACCGTATCCGTAAGCCATCGAGCCTTCCTTTTTGCTTTCAAAGGATTCGCAAACAGCCTCGGCGCACATATCGGTAAAAAACTCAATATATTCGTAAGGGTCGGCAACATCCACACCTTCGTGGGGTATTTCCTCAAGTTTGCCCCAATCCGACATTTGACCGTTAGGAGATTGGATAGGCGAGGTGTGGGAGTGGGTGGCGTTCATAATGATTTTGTCGGTGTTAATTTCCTTATTTTTACCCGATACCTTTTCGCAAACCATATTAAGAACACCCTTAACGGTTTTTGTAAAGTCGGTTTCAAGGAAAATAACATAATCTCGTTCATTTTCCATTGTCAGCGCCGTAACGGTAATCGGGTCTAAAACACCCTTTGATACTCTCATATAGTACTGACCGTTAATAATAACGGGTTTTTCTGTGGAAACATCTCGTTGAGCCCAACCTATTTTAAGCATCCTTATTACTCCTTAACGATGAGATAATACATTGATTGTGCGGTATTGCCCACGGTGAATTTTAATACGCCGTTTTCATAGGTTGTCGGAACGGTGCCGATATAAAATCCTTCCGGACTGATAGCCCAAACAAACAAGCCCTCGGCATCGGTTTTTATTTCGATTTCAGCCTTAATAACCTCAACGGTAATAGGTGGTTTACCGTAGTCAAGCATAAGGTCATCGCTGAACTTGGCGTCGGTGTTTTCGGCTCTTCCCACGGTGGTTAAAAGAATATTGTCGGAATGACAAATATCGTCATTTGTAAGGGAACTTAGGGCAACAACACCAAAGTCGGTATCACAGTTTATCTTAACATCATCAAGGTCGATTTGACCGTTTTTGCCAAGGAAACCGTAAGCACATTTTGTTTTAGGTGTGTTTACATAACCGTAATTCTTCTTGCGGTCAATTAAAAGTTCGTTTGTATCTGACTTAATTTCGGTTTCAAAAGGAACCTTTGTTTCTTCTGTTCTGATTTCCTTAAATGAATAATCGTTTTCAATAGCGCACTTTTCCAGGTTGGCATAGATAGGTTCCATATCCCAATCGGTTTTTGAAAGAGGGCTAAGGGTTATTGTGTTCTTTGCCTTGCTGACATCGCCACGGCGAGTCATTAAAGCGCAGTGATAGAAAAGACCGAATTTTGCAGGGTCGTTCCAAGCGCTGAAAATACCCTGACGGTATGGTATGTTTCCTATTTTTTGGGAAGCAATTTCACTGCCTAACATATTCATTCTCTCAAGGCAGGGAGTATATGAGTATGTATGAATTGAAAATCCGGACCAGCCTTGAAGCAAACCGTATGCGGCAGAATAAATCGGAGACTCTGCACGGTATTCGTTAGGCCAAGGCATATCCCATTCAGAAATAAATGTAGGTCTGTCCGCAACGGAAGATGTGGCACATTCGCAAAGGTAGGAATGATAAGAATCGGTGTTTCCGTCTTTATCACCCGAAACAGCCTTAAGGTCGTTCTTTGTAATTGCATTGTTTGCACATTTCTTTTCAAATTCTTTCCAGTGCCAATCGTAATGATATGTATGGCTATCATAATAGTCGGTTACAAGCTGGGTTTTTTGGTTGGCAGGGGAAGAACACCAGTTAGTACCGGTAATAGGAATTTTAACACCGCATTCTCTCATACAGTTGTACATTTCTTTATAGTATTCCTCTTGTAGCCAAATGTTATAGTCAACAAGGTTTTCGTTCTTTGGCTCGGAAAGGTCAAAATCCTTTGCTTTTTTGTCGATATTGTTATCCTTAAGCCACTTGTCAAACTTGTTTAAATACTCGGTGTTATAAGGCTCAGGGAAGTTATCAAGCTTCTTTGAGAACATATCGCACTCGTTGGTGATTTCAGCCATAACAAATATAGGGTCATCGCAGTAGGCAAGTTCGGTATATGGATTTTTATGTTGCCATAATTCCCTGCAAAGCTCCTTTTGAAGTTCAATTAATTTATCGCTGAAAATAGAAATCGGCTTGGCACTGTCGGCAAGAGCTTTTGCATTTTCAACACCCTCATCGGACTTAAACTTTCTATATGTAAACATATCCATATAGCAGTAAATACCTTCTTTTTTAAGGCAGTAGATAAGGTAATCAAGTCTATCAAGGCTTTGTGGGTCTAATTTTCCGCCGGTAACTCTCTTTCCTTTGGTGAAAGCAAAAATATTCCTTGCGTGCCATTCGGAGTCAAGCTGATGGAAACGAACAAGATTAAGTCCCATTTTAGCAAGTCTTTTTGCTAAAATTTCCGCATAATCGTGTTCAGGCAAACAACCCCAACCGTTAAAATTGGTGCCCCAAAATTTAACCTTTGTTCCGTCTTCAAAGGCAAAATCCTTGCCGTCAACCTTAATAAAACCGTGTTTACCGGCAGGTTTTTCGTCTTCAAATACAAATGAAATGTCAATAGGCACATCATCGTGGAAAAATGGATAAGGAATAAAGTTTTTCATAGTAATACCTCTCATATTTATCAGCCGAGGGCTGTAATTTATTTATTAATTTCGTTTAGATTATCCAAAACGGCTTCAACAAGTTTGTTTCCGCCCTTATTGGAGACAATACTGCTTTCAATAATGGCACTGTAGCCCTTGCCATTAATGGCTCGTTTTGTAGGAAGATATGTTCCCGAATCACAGTGATACTGTGCGGTAAGCTGTATAACAAAGGTTTGTATAAAGGGCGAACGGGCTTGAATACGGTGCTGATAATCCATAAACAATTCAAACTGTGTAGAAGCGAAGGCAATATCACCTATTCGTACAATATGTATTTCTGATTTGTGGGTTTTGTCGGTGTCTTGGGTTTCGTATCTGTTAATTACATATCTCAAATCCCGAACCTTTGCAAGTTGATTTGTATATTTTTTAAGTGCGTTTTCGGGTTCGTCTTGCTTATCAAATACAAGCTTTTTTTCTTCGTTGGCTAATTTAATCTTGTACTCTTCATAATCCTCTTTTGTAACATTGATTTTATCAAGCTCAAGCATTTGGGTATTATGAACTACAACCGAGTCATTGTACTTTTCTTTACTTGCCCAAGAGTAAACCTCATCAAAGCTATCGCAGATTTTAAGGGCAATATCAAGACGGTTGTGCATTTCGTATGGCTCAATAAGACGCTTATCATAGGGGTGGTCGGAAAATTTAAGAGCATATCTTCTAAGCTGTGCCTTATGATAATGCAAAATTCTCGGTGCTAAATCTCCTGCCGCACCGCACTGGGGGAGAATAAACAAATCATCTCCGTAGCGTTCTTTTAGAATTGTTCTAACCTCGTGCCAATAATCTGCCGATAAATAGTTTTCTATTTCGCAGTTTTGAGAAGGACAGGGGATATTTATTATCGCACCGGTGAGCTTCTCGTTTTGGTCAAAGGTGAACATAAAGTTAGAAAAATGGTCAGGTCCCGACTCGTAACCCGAAAAGTCGGGAAGCTCGGTATGACCGTACATTTTTGTTGTACCGTTCTTTTTAAGTTCTTCTTTTCTTTCCGAACTGTCGGAAAGTTCGGGGTCATATACAACTCTGCGATGATTGGCAACAGCGGCGTAACCGTAGCCGTAGGAAATATATCCGGGCTTTTTGTTTTCAAAGGATTCGCAAACGGCTTCGGCACACATTTTTGCAAAAAATTCGGTGTATTCCACCGAGTCGGCAATTTCCACACCATCGTGAGGAATATCCTTAAGGGGTCCCCAGTGTCGGCAATCAAATTGAACCGGGGAAGTATGTGCGTGGGTGGCATTCATTAAAATCTTTGTTGTATCAATATCTTTGTTTGCCGATTTAACATTTTCGCAAACCAAATTAAGTACACCTACAACAGTATCGGTGGCATCGGTTTCAAGGAAAATTACATAATCGCCGCCGTTTTCCACAGTAAGGGCGGTAACCATAACCGGGTCTAAAATACCCTTTGATATACGCATATAGTACTGTCCTCGTATAATAACCGGTTTATCCGTGGAGACATCTCTACTTGCCCAGCCAATGTTTAACATAAAAATCACCAATTCTTTCTAAGACACAAAATTAAATATAAAATCACAAAAAACGGAATTTTTAAATGTACCGCCGTTTCTTATTCTTTAATGGCTTATTTCTTAATAAAATAAGGATTTGAAAAAGCAAATGTTCCGTCGAAGCCCTGAACGGTTACTCTTACATAATCGTCATCTTCATAGTTTATTGGGAATGATGCTTCATTTACAGGAAGACCTTCATCGTTAAAATAGTTGTTAAAATGTCTATGTCCCGTATGGAATATAATGTATTTTACATCACTTGTTTTAATGTGCAATTCGCCGTCTTCAACATAAAGTTCCTTAATTTCAGGACCGTTTGTTGCATAAAAACTACCTTTTTTAAGACTTTCGGCAATATTTTCATAGGTTAGTTTTTCGGCTCTTATATTTGTCCAGGCAAAAAATCTTTCTCTTGAGAAGTGGTTGTCATCACCGGCAATAGCAAAAATATTTTGTCCTTTTCTTAAAATCTCGTCAAAAGAATTTTCGCAAATATCGTAAGCACCGCTTTCAATACCGGCACCGTTCATAATCTCAAGGGCATTCATTCCCTTGTATTTTCCGTAATCTTCGAGGGTTTCAAGGGACCAGCGAGGATGGTTATATGTAACAAAAAAGTTTTGTTCACGACATTTCTTTATAAACTCGTTAATATTTTCGGGACCGTATTCTCTTTCAAAATCAGGCTCGTTTTGGTCAAATTCAACCAATTCTCTGCTTGACTCGGGAGAAAAATAAAGGTGTTTTTCACGGTGATAGCAGGGCTGAAAACGAATGTCCTTATCGAGGGCAATCATACAAAGATGTGTCGTTCTTCTTTTGGTGGGGACTGTTTCTTTCCAATCAACCCACTCGGCTTCAAAAGAGTTTAGCGCCACAAAATTATCATCGGTTAAATCGTTGTGCCTGATGAAAACATCATGGTCGGTATATGCCACAACGCTGTAACCCTTTTCCATATACTGTTCTTTAACCTGTTGGGGTGTTCTACCGCCGTCGGAAAGTACGGTATGACAGTGTAGGTTGGCTTTATAATCGTTTTCCTGCGGATTTAATAGGTATTCTTTAGACATAAATTTTCAACTCCGAAAGTATAAATTTTTCGTACTAATTTTAACATTAATAGGAATACAAGTCAACATTAATTAGTTAAAAAATTGTATATTTTACTTTAAAAATATTAAAAAGTGTGTTATTATTAAATTATTAAGAAAATAGGAGATAAAAAAGATGAAAATTCTTGTTGCTACCGACTCTTTTAAAGGAAGTATTTCTTCTCTTGAAGCGGGATTATCAATCCAAAAGGGAATTAAAAAAGCAAAGCCCGACTACATGGTTATTATTAAAGAACTTGCAGACGGCGGTGAGGGAACATCGGAGGTTATTGCCAAGGCAATCGGTGCCGAAAATATAACCGTTTCGGTAAATTCTCCCATATACGGTAAAAAGGTAAACGCTACCTATGCCGTAAGCGGTACAACCGCAATAATAGAAATGGCTCAGGCTTCGGGAATTACCTTGGTTTCGGGTGATGAAAAAAATCCCATGATTACCACAACCTACGGTGTAGGAGAAATGATAATCGACGCCCTCAATCGTGGTTGCAGTGATTTTATTGTGGGTCTTGGAGGCAGTGCAACCAATGATTGCGGTATAGGTATGCTAAAGGCTCTCGGCTTTTCTTTTACCGATAAAGAAGGTAAAGAAGTGGGCTTCGGTGCAAATGCCATTAAGGATATTTTAAGTATTTCCTGCGACAATGCCGATAAAAGACTTAAAGACTGTAATTTTACAGTTGCCTGTGATGTAACAAATCCCTTATGCGGTGAGCAGGGTTGCAGTTATATTTTTGCAAAACAAAAGGGTGCAAACCAAGAAGAAATAATCCTAATGGATAAATGGATAAATGATTTTTCTTTGATTGCAAATAAAAAGTTTAATACAAAATATGATGTTGCCGGTGGCAGTGGTGCGGCAGGTGGACTCGGATACGCTTTCTTTACATTTTTAAATGCAAAAATGAGAAGCGGTGCCGAAATCGTAATGGAGAAAACCGGCATTTTAGACCTAATTGATGATGTGGATATTGTTATAACCGGCGAAGGAAGAATGGACGGTCAAAGTATTAACGGAAAAGCGCCTATTACCCTTGCAAAAAAAGCCAAGGAAAAGGGTAAAAAGGTTTTGGCATTTTGCGGTTGTTTAGGTGAAAACACCCGGCTTTGCAATCAGTATATTGACGGTTATTTTTCCATACTCAATGAGGTTGTTCCTCTTGAAAAAGCCCTTGAAATACCCTATGCTTCAAAAAATTTAGAAGATGTTGTTAATCAGGTATTTAACATAATTTAAAATTAACCGAAATAAGCCTTGATAAAATTGTGTCGCAGTTTTATCAAGGCATTTTTTGTTTTAAAGTAAATTTTTAATTCTTAAATTCAGTTCGTTCCTGAAATTCAACAAATTATTATTATCCGGCAGGAATTTAAAGCCGGGTTCACCGTAGTATTCCTTTATTAGGTTTATTGCATCTTCTCTTGAGGATAAGCTTTCGTAAAGGCAAAGAGCACGGTAATCGTTAATTCCCTCGTAAAATATCTTCATACGGGTTGAGGGAATGGGAGTTCCGTCAGCCTTAGAGTAAACTATGAATGAAGAACCGGGGTTTTGGTTGTAACCGCCGGGATAATATGTGGGATTGAAAAGTCCGTGGCTCAGTACACCGTAATAGTAGTTGTATCCCCAATGCAAAAAGCCCTTTGCACCCATTGAATAGGCTTCTGCACCGATTTTGCGATTTCTTGAGCCGGAAACGGTTATAATGCGGTTGGAATAACCGTTGAACAACTGATTGCCGGTGTAATAAACCCAGTAATTCGGACAGTTTTCGGCAAATTTATCAATATCATCCGAAGAAGTGATAACAATGGGCAACTTAACACTGCCGTTTTCGTAGTATCTATAATCCGACAGTGCATCACCGCAACTAAAGTCCTTGATAATGTCCGACAAAATGTTTTGAGCATTTTTATAATAGTCAATATTGTCCTCATCGGGTTCATCGGAAATATGGAAAAACATTTGACTGTTATCTATTTTCATTTCCTTAAGAAAGGGGATAAGGGCATCAAAATATGCCTTTAAAAACCTTGCGTATTCAGGGTCTTTGGCATCGGTATCCCAACCGAATATCCGTTTATAATCACCATCAACGGTCGCCATTATTTTCGGTGCGTTTTTAGCGCCCCACTGGGTAAACAGATGGCTATGCTCAAACCTATTAATACCGCTTTTTCGACAGATGTCAATGTATCGTTTCATATTATCGAATTTGAAAGAATATGTATCATTTTCCTTAATGACATCAACTAATTGAACGGTTTTTCTTTCTCTGCCCACAGGGGTATCAAGAGGCGGAGTGAAAGCAGGAAGTAAAATCAGGTTCATACCTGTTTTAGAAGCCTCTTTAATATAATTCTCCATTATCTCAAAATGGCGGTCGCTGAATACTTCTACACCGTAAAGGTCGGAAAGACAATCGGGATGAAACCAACAAGTGTAGGTAAAGTCCTGCTTCGGAAGAGATGCCGGTAGAATTTCAAGATTAAATGTTTCCTTTGCTAAAAACTGTTTGTGAATCGTATTAAAAAAGGAAACCGTTATATAGTATTTTCCCGGTTCAATTGTTTCGTTATTCTCGTTTACGGTAAACCAAATGGACTGATAAGCATCGGAAACGGCATAAATTTGTGTTTCCTGATTTTGCTCAAAATATCTGCCGGTCAGTCGGATATCGTTTAAAATATCCGCATTACTATTGCGTTTTAAAAGCATATCGGGATAAAGACCGGGAGTTTTCCTGTCGTAGTAGGTATCAATTTCCGGCGCATTTGATGCTTTAACAATAGGCACATTTCCGACATAGAACTCGGAAATATACTTTATATCAAGATTGCTTTCAATGGTGGTATATACGGGAGTAACCTTCTCGTCGCCCAATTCACTTCTAAAGGCGACCTGAAAGGAAAAAGGCTCGTTTCTGAATGTGGTTGCACTTTCCATTCTGTCTCCCATAATTCGGTCGGGAAAAACCTTGGTAAGAGATGATACAATGTTAGTTTCAAAATTCATAGATATTTTCCTTATTTAATTTGAGGAACACCGGCGAGGATAACATTTTTAATATTAAAGGATTTGTCGGTTAAGACTAAATCCGCATCCTTGCCAACACTGATTGTTCCTTTTTTGTCCTGGATTTTTAATAGTTTTGACGGGGATAATGACATCATAACCGAAGCTATACAGGGAGAAATCGAAAAGTCGTTGCATAAGACCTTAAGAGCTCTGTCCATTGTGCAAATGCTTCCGGCAAATGATGACATATCGGTTAGTTTTGCCACACCGTCATCAACAATACAGTCGGTACCGTTTAAAATACTGCCCAGTTTTCCCTGCTTAATATTAGTAGCGGACAATCGCATAGCATCGGTTATTACCGAAATCTTTTCGGCACCCTTAATTTTAAGTGCTAAAAGGAAATCTTCCTTTGCAATATGGCAACCGTCTCCGATTAGTTCGATTGTAATGTCGTCATTAAGATATGTGGCTTCTAAAATACCGGCAAAAACCTTTTGTTCACGCTTTCTGTGTGCACTTGTTGCATTTAAAAAATGGGTAATGTGTGAAAAACCGTTCTTAAATCCGTTTTCGGCTTCACTTGCAGTAGCGTCAGAATGTCCCACAGCGCATAAAATACCGTTGTCTTTCATTATCTTTGCGAACATAGCACTACCGGGAAGTTCGGGGGCTGCGTCCCATCTTATAATACTGCCGTCGGCGAATTTCAGTATTTTGGAAATTTCCTTAATATCGGGAAACCTTAAAATATTTTTAGGCTGAGCACCGCTTGATTTGGCATTTGCACCGGAAAAATAGGGGCCCTCAAGATGTAAACCCGGCACCATATCGGCATACTCACTTATTTTTTTAAAGGTTTTATAAGCGGATAAAAAACCGCAAATATCCTCAAAAGATGCCGACATAGCAGTAGGAACAATAGTGGTTGTGCCGTGCATAAGATGGCTCTTTACGGTGTTTTCAAAAGCGGTAGGAGTGGCATCCATAAAATCACTGTTTCCGCCGCCGTGAATATGAATATCCACAAAACCCGGAAAGAGCAGCATATTACTTCCGTCAATAATTTCGCAGTTTTCGGGGTTTAATTTACCTATTTCGGCAATTTTTCCGTCTTTAATCAGAACATCAACCGATTGGTCAATGCGGTCTTTAAGAACGGCGTCAACATTCTTAATAAGTAGGTTGTTCATTATTTGTTATAAATTCTGATTTCGGCAACAGGACAGGCTGTTGCAACCCTTGCGGCATAAATCATAGCGTCCGGGTGGTCTTGGAAAATAGTGCAGGGAACCAAAGCGGTCTTTTCACCGTGAAGCAATTTTCTGAGAGCAGCTGCATTCCAATCTCTCGGCATACACATACGAACCTTTTTGGCCATAAAACATTCCTTCATACCAACGGTAATGCAGTCGGCGGGAATAGCCTCGATATTTGCACCGGTGTTCATAAAGGCATTGATTGTTCTTGTTTCTCTTGTGATTTTAAGAACTCTTGTTTCTCTTTGTGCAAACTCTTCAGGGGTTACATTTTCGTCAGCCTCGGGTGGCTCGTTAAATGCATAGTGGCCGTTAATACCCACTCCGCCGAATACCATATCAAGCTTACCGTATTTTTCAATTGTACGCATAATCTTGCCGGTGTCCTCAGGGTCGGGGAAAATACGGTTCTCGGGAAGAACATTAAGCTCAGGGTCAACCTTTGAGTAGAAGGTTCTGTCCATACCGCCTCTAAAGGAAAGAGGATGATTGTAATCAATATATTTGCCGTCAGGACCGATATATTCGTCCATATTCATAAATACGCAGTTTTTAAGAGAAATACGGTACTTGTTAACAAGCTCAGCCATTCTTGAGTAAGGGCCGATAGGACCGTAAGGAACTATCATTACGGTAGGTTCACCCTTGCGGTTGTTTTCCTCTATAACCTCTAAAACCTCAATGGCAACCTTCCAGTACATATCAACCTCGTGGTCGCAAACATTTAGTTTAATTTTTGCATTTTCACCTAATTTTTCGGGTGGAATTAAATTAATATCCTGTGCCATAAAAAACACTCCTTGAATAATAAAATTTTAGTATATTGACTTATACTTACAAGTAGATTATAATACAAACATCAAGAGTAAAAAATACACAAAATAACACTACTTTAGCACAAAATAATCCTTATGTAAAATTGCGGGGCGATAATATGGCTAAAATGACTAATGTATTTACCACAGACAAGTTTTCTCCGAATTTTGTAAACATTAATAATTGTGCTGTTGTCCACCTTGCCGACAGCGACCATATTAATATAAGGGAAAAGGGCAGGAGTGATTACCTGCTTATGTATATCACAAAAGGTAAATTATACGCCAAAGTAAACGGTAAGGAATATACCGTCAACCAAAACGAGGCTTTCCTTTATCATCCTAACGAGCCCCAGGAGTATAGATTTTATAAAAAAGACAGCACCATAAATTATTGGGTTCATTTTAACGGCGTGGAAATGGACAAGATTATTGCTTCTCTCGGACTAAACGATATGCACCATTTAAAGCTGAATAACGATACCTTCGATATTGAACAGTTATTTTCAAGACTTTGCCGAGAATTTAATTCAAAGGAAGAGTTCTACAAACAAATATGCTCCGGACTTATTATCGTTATTTTAAGTTCTATAAGCAGGGGAGTATTAAACAGAAAAACAAATAATAACACGAATAATTTTGTAGAACATATTTTAGGAGAGTTTCATTCCGAACCTGCAAAATCCTTTGTTATTGAAGATTTGGCAGAAGAACATTCGGTTACGGTTAATTATTTAATAAAGGCATTTAAAAAGGCAACGGGAGTTACTCCGGCACAGTACATAATCGGCATCAGAATAAAAAAAGCAAAGGAACTGCTTCTTTACAGCGATTATTCCCTTGTTACAATTTCGGAATTGTTGGGATATCAAAATCCATCGTATTTTTCAAGACTTTTTAAAAAGCATGTGGGTATAAGTCCCACAAAATTCCGCAATAGGGCAACCGATTATAAAACAAAAAAGGATAGTGTATGATAGATAAATTTCAGTTAAAAGATTTTTTTAAAAGACTTATTAAATTTTTATTTAACCCCAAGCTTTTGCTTTGCTTGGGCGTCGGTTGGCTTATAACAAACGGCTGGTCGTATATTATGTTCGGCATCGGTACATTTTTTAATATTAAATGGATGCTTTATGTTTCGGGAGCTTATATTACCTTTTTGTGGATTCCTTTTACTCCCGAAAAGATTGTAACTGTTATTATTGCCATTTGGCTTTTAAAGACTCTTTTCCCCGACGACCAAAAAACTTTGGCTGTTTTGCATAGGCTTAAAGAAAAACATAAACATAAAAAATGATTAGACCTTTGAATAAAGCGGAATGCTCTTCAAAGGTCTTGATTTATTTATAGAGTTATTAAATATTATTCGGCATCGCCGGAGGACACAATATCAACACCGGTTGAGCATATATTTTGTATTAATACATCTCCTCTGTGAACAGGTGCTTTGACGGTGAGTTTTCTTATTTCTTCCATACAGTCGAACAATTTGTCCTTTGGTAAGGGAGTTTTGCTTCTGACAGCAATAAGCGGACTTTTTGTTCCGATTATTTTTGCGGTTGAAGTCAAAATTCTAACCGGAGAAACAAACTCGTTTTCAGCATAGGTTTTACCTCTGTTACAGGTAAAGCCATCAATTTTTGTTATGTTCTTTCCTTCGCCCTCCACTGTGATATTACAACCCGTTGGGCAAACAGTACATATTATTTCTTTTATCATAAAGTTATACCTCCTTAACGGATACCCTTAAAGACTTAATATCCGAAACATCAACTACCAACTTTTCCATTTCACCGGGATTTACCTTAATTGCCTTGCGTGAAGTAAGCACCTTATCCCCATCGCATACCGATAATTCCACCTTCTTTTGAGGTTTCATAACACGGAAATAAAGTTCAACCTTTTCTTCACCGGGTATTACGGTTTGAGGACAAACATATCTTACATTTTCACCTGTAATAACCTCAATAGCGTTTTCCTTATTAAGCTTTCCCTCGGCAAAAAGTGCGGCACTTTTTCCTGCGTTGGCACTTTCGGTAGAAACATTGTCAACAAGGTCATTGACATGAACAACATTTCCACAGGCAAAAACCGAAGGAATGTTGGTTTGCATATACTGATTAACCTTCGGTCCTTTAGTAATGGGCGATAATTCTACACCGGCATTATTTGAAAGTTCGTTTTCGGGAATAAGTCCCACAGAAAGAAGAAGTGTATCACATTCAATTTCCCGTTCTGTGCCCTTGATAGGCATTTTCTTATCATCAACTTCGGCCATAACAACGCTTGAAACACGGTCGTTACCCTTAATATCAACAATGGTATGGGAAAGCATAAGGGGAATACCGAAATCATCAAGACATTGAACACGGTTTCTTGTAAGACCTGCTAAATAGTCCATAAGCTCCACTACAGCCTTAACCTCGGCACCTTCAAGCGTCATACGCCGAGCCATAATCATACCGATATCACCCGAGCCTAAAATAACAACCTTTTTACCCACCATTTCGTTTTGTCGGTTTAATAGTCGTTGTGCCGTACCGGCTGTATAAACTCCTGCCGGACGGGTTCCGGGTATAACAATATTAGCACGGGTTCTCTCTCGGCAACCCATAGCCAAAACTATGGATTTGGCGGTGATTTCACAGGTGCCTAATTCACCGTTAATGCATGTAACGGTATTTTCTCCAACCTCCAAAACCATACTGTTTAACAGAGTTTTAACTCCGAGTTCTTTTGCTTTGTCAACAAATCTACCGAAATATTCCGGACCGGTTAATTCTTCGCCGAATAACTTAAGTCCGAATCCCGGATGAATACACTGTTGCAAAATTCCTCCTAAAGCCTCATCTCGTTCAACAATAAGGACATCCTTTGCACCTTGCTTTTTAGCCGCAACAGCAGCCGAAAGACCGGCAGGGCCACCGCCGACAACACATACATCGCAATTAATAGCATACATAACTATTCACCTTATTTAACCTTTCCGCAAACCATATAAGATTTGCTGTTGTTCTTGCGAATATCCTTTGGCTCTACACCTAACTCACGGGCGAGGATTTCAATAACCTTGGGACCGCAAAAACCACCTTGACATCTGCCCATTCCGGCACGAAGTCTTCGTTTAATTGCATCCACTGTTGTAGCAGGGATAGGGGAGTGAATAGCATCCACGATTTCACCCTCGGTAACTGTTTCGCAACGGCAAACAATATTGCCGTAGAGGGGATTTTCCTTAATCATCCTGTGTTGTTCTTCTTTGGGTAAATCCTTTATTCTGACAATGCCTTTTCGCTTTTCGATAAAGTCATCCTTCCATACCATATTAAGTCCCATATCCTTTAATAGATTTGCAACATAGGTGCCGCAGGAAATTGAGTTTGTAAGACCGGTTGAACGAACACCTGAAAGATTGACATAATGCTTTACATCTTCGTAAGTATCAATGTTGAGACCTTCAGGGTTACGGTTGGCACGAAGTCCGGCATATTGGGTAATGGTATCTTGCAGCTTAACTCCCGGAATAAGCTTTGAAACATCGGCACGAATAGAGTCAAGTCCCTCTTTGTTGGTTGATTTATCATATTTGTCCTCTAAATCCTCGGCGGTAGGACCTACAAGCATATTTCCGTGGATTGTGGGAGTCATAAGTTTTCCTTTTGTTACCTTTGTGGGAATAGGTAAAACAATGTGATTTACCTTACACTCGGTATTTTTATCAAGAATATAAAACTGTCCTTTTCGGGGAATCACGGTATATTCTCCTTTTCCCACCATATTTGCAATGTCATCACAAAACAGTCCTGCAGCATTAATTATGTAATCGGCTTCAATATACCCCTTTGTTGTTTCGGCTCCTATAACCTTGTCGCCGTCTTTCTTAATTCCCGTAACTTCACAGTTGAGAATAAACTGCGCACCGTTTGCAACGGCATTTTCCGCCATAGCAACAACAAATATAAATGGGTCAATAATACTCTCTCTCGGAATATAAAGTCCGCCTTTAACCTGTGGGTTAATATTCGGCTCCATTTTAATTATTTGCTCTTTGGTAAGAAAATCCACATCGTAAACTCTGTTATTTACAGCCTTTTCCTTAATTGCCGGTAACTGCTCAAACTGTTCGTCGGTAATTGCAGGAAGAATAGCACCTATTCTTTCAAATGGAATATCAAGGTCTTTTGTCAACTTATCATAAGCAGGGTTGGCAGCTACAACAAGCTCGGACTCTAATGTTCCGGGTTTTGCATCATATCCCGTATGGATAATTGCGGAATTTGATTTAGAACAATCGCCACCTACATCTTCACGCTTGTCTACACAAATAACATTAAGCTTGTATTTGGTTAGTTCTCTTGTGATTGCAGTGCCCACAGCACCGGCACCGATAACTAATACATCAGTTTTCATGAGAATACCTCCGATTTGAATTTTTACAGGGTGATTATACAACAAACCTCCACAAATGTCAACAAAACACCACACAAAACTTGAAAAATAATTTAAAATATGATAATATGTCCTATAGTGAGATTTAACCTATCAAAGGAGTTGATAAAATGCTTACAAATTCAAGACAAAGTAAAATTTTGGAAATAGCAAAGAGAGACGGCGAGGTAATTATAAGTAAGGTTGCGAAAGAACTTGATGTTTCTCTTGAAACAATTCGCCGTGATATAAACTGTCTTTGTAAAAATAATCAACTTGAAAAGGTCCATGGTGGTGCCGTACCTTTAAAAATTACCGATTACGAAGATAAATATCAAAAAAGAAAGGCAACAAATTCGGTTGTCAAGGGAAAGTTAGGAGAAGCGGCATCGGGTGCTTTTGACGGCAAAAAGGTAGTAATGATTTCTTCGGGTACTACCCTTGAAGCAGTTGCCGATGCTGTGAATTTACAAAGCGATATGCTTGTTATCACAAATTCTTTGACGGTTTCGGAAATATTCGGCAAAAAAGAAAGTGGACAAGTCTTGCTTGTGGGAGGTTACTTAAACGCCGAAGAAAGATTTACTTTCGGCTCGGAGGTTTTGCGAGGTATAGAAAAATACCGTTCCGATATTGCGGTTATTTCCTGTGTCGGAATTGATGAAACCGGTGCTATGTGTTCTTCCTCCGAAGAAGGTCTTATAATATCTTCAATGATGAAATCTTCCTCAAAGGTACTGCTTATTGCCGACAGCAGTAAATTCGGTAAAAAATCCGTTTACAAATTTTGCAAACTTTCCGAAATCGACCAAATTCTTACCGATAATAAAAACCCACTTTCCGACAAACTTTTAAAAGCAATCGGAAAAGAAAAAACCAAACTTAAAATCGTTTAAATCTTGCAAATTACATTTTTTTGATATTGACATAACTTATTATTGTACTATAATTATTTATAGTACATTTTTATTTGGGGGACCTATTAAGTGAAAAGATTTTTGGCATTGATTTTAGTTGTTTTGATGGTTATTTCCATTGTGCCTACCATTACTTCTTATGCACAAAGCAGTACCGAGTTTCAAACTATCGAGGGTGTAACATATTACTTTGTTGACGGAATACAGTCAACCGATACCACCTTGGTTAAAAACGAGGCAGGTGAGTGGGTTTATATAAATAACGGTGTTTTTGACCAAACCGTTACAACACTTTGTTTATATAACGGAAATTATTTTTATGTTAAAGACGGTAAGGTGGATTTTACCGCAACACTTTTATATAAATTTGAGAATAAATGGTATTACATAAATAAGGGTAAACACGATACCGCAAGTACAACCCTTTGTCAGTACGGCAATAATTTGTGTTATATTAAAAACGGAACCTTGCAAAAGAATGTTACTACACTTTGCAAATATAACAATGCTTGGTATTATGTTTCCAAAGCCGGTAAGGTGGATTTTACCTATACAGGTCTTGTGAAATATAACGATAGATATTTCTATGTTAATAAAGGTATAGTGGATTTCAGTGCTACAACTCTTTGCAAATATAACGGTAGCTGGTGGTATGTTAAAAAAGGCGAACTTGATTTTAATGCAACCTTGCTTTATAAATACGGAAATTCCTACTATTATGTAAGAAACGGCAAGGTTTATAATACTTATACCGGACTTAAATATTATAACGGTAGCTGGTACTATATTAAAAAAGGTGTTTGGAATAAAGCCACCACCCTTTGTAAATATAACGGATATTGGTATTATGTGGAAAATGGTATTGTTAAATTTTCGGCAAACAAATCCTTTAAATACGGAAAAACAACATATAAGATTAAAAACGGTGTTGCTCAGGTAAAGGGTATGAAGGGCACCGGAGTTAGCAATATCGGCAAGGTTGTGGCGAATGTCGGAGCCGAAACATTTGACGGTACAGTTACAAATACCGGCGCAGACGATTATACAAGACCTACAAACAGTTATCTTCCAAAGGGAACGGTTGATGTTATTAAGGGAAATCAGACCCTTAAGGTTGGTACTGAGAAGGTATATTATTATAAGCTTAAATACGGAAAAAGAGTGTATGTTTCGAAGCTTACTACACCCGGTAAAGTCAGGAAAACCGTAACATCAAAATCCGTAGGACTTCTTCCCGGCAGTAATGAAATCGCAGTGGAATCGGTTAAGGAAACCGCAAAGAACACTAATATTACTTTGTATTCACTGTATAAAGCGCCTTTTTCCGTCAGTATGCTTCCCCAGACCTATACAAATCCTAAAAAACAGGATTACACCATAAACTCCCAAACATTCACCTATGTGGAAATAAAACTTTTTTACACTACTTCCTTTAAGGGAACTATTAATTTTTCTTCGGATAATCCCGTTTTCAGTAAAGCAACCGTTACAAAATCGGGTAAAAATACTATTATGAGACTTTATCTCAAGACAAAGGGAAAGTTTTACGGTTGGGATGCAAATTATGATACTAACGGAAATTTGGTATTCTCGTTTTTAAATCCATCGAAGGCAACAAAAACCACCGACAATTCTTACGGTGCGAGTCTTAAGAACATTAAGATTTTAATTGATGTGGGACATGGCGGTATCGACCCCGGTGCTCTTGGTAAAGACTCGAAAAATCACCCCGAAAGCGAACGGAATTTGAATCTTGCAAAGCTTTTAAAGGCAGAACTTGTAAAAATGGGTGCCACGGTTTATATGACAAGAAGCGATGATACAACAATGACCTCCGATGCAAGAGTCGAATACTTTAAGAAGGTAAAGCCCGACTATTGTATCGCAATTCACCACGACTCAAGCACAAAATCGAGTGTAAACGGCCTTGGTGTGTTCTATGGTTCACCCTTGTCCCGTGATGCCGCAAAACTGATTTATGACAGTTCTATTGCCACAAATCTTTATAAGGGCGATAATATGAATAGACTTTCTTGGCATTATTTCTATATGACAAGAATGACCTATTGTCCCACTGTTCTAACCGAAAACGGTTTTATTTCGGGAACAAAGGATTATAACAATATAAAAAATGCCGCCGCAAATAAGAAAAAAGCGGTAGCATTAGCCAAAGGTATCGCAAAATATTTTTTGAGCAACTAAGGGTTTTAATTTAAAATCATATAAAACACACCTACCCAAAAGCCTTCTCAGGTTGGAGAAGGTGGTGAGGAACGAGCCGGATGAGGTCGTTTTTTGTTATAATAAAAAATAATGGCAATTCAAGTTTCTTCAACCTCATCCACCACTTGGGGAAGGCTTGTATTTTCGTTTGAATAATAAAAATTAAACGCACACTCGGTTTTTTAGGTCGAGTGTGCGTTTTTCGGTTTAATTCCTAACTTTTATCCGA
>DCIE01000047.1 GCA_002315765.1 Ruminococcaceae bacterium UBA1734 | reverse complement strand
GAGACGGTTGCACTTTTGTCCAGGAAACCGGATATGCAGGTCGACTTAAAAATAGAACTTGATGAGTTTGATATTACCGCCGCGGAATCAAAAGCAACATATCCTGAAATTAAAGAATATATTCTTAAAAATTTCGGTCTTAAGGTTTCATCCCTTAATATTTCTCAAATCAAAAATGAATGCGGTTTGGAAACAAGAGAAAACTTTAATAAACCGCATGATAAAGATTATCGTCAGCCAAAATGTCCCGACGATAAAAGAGCCGCAATAATTGCCGCTCTTAAAAACTTTAAGATGATATAGTTTAACACTAAACATTTTGTATATCTAATGTTATAGTATTTATTATCGAACATGGCAAAACGCAAACGGAACGATAGATTTGATAGGTCTACCGTTCCGTTTGTGTTTTATATTGATTTTGACTTTATATTATATATACTGTGTAGGATTTTCCATAAATGATTATGCTTTTATCTATATGAAAAGAAAATAAAATAGGATAAAATAAAAGATATAATTGTTTATTATGCTATGTTTGATTGCATATACGGAAAGGGATAACACAATGAATAAACTGTTAAAAAAGATATTAGTTACTTGCAATATGTTGCAAACGCAATTCTTTACATATGCCGGCTCTATCGGCAAAATTGATTATGCAGAATCGGGATATAAGACTGATGACAATCCTCCAAAGGACGGTTGGAAGCCGTATTCAGATGGATTGCGATACGTTGGAAATGACAGACACTATTGGTTGAAATTGAATTTTATGACACCGTCAGTTACACAACACCAGGATATTGTGTTGGCAACATCAACCGGATACGAAGGGGAACGTAATACAATTAATCCGCAAAGTATGGTCTTTATTGACGGAAAAATTGTACAAGCTTTAGATACGAATCATACATTCGTACATTTAGAACCTAACCGAGAATATGAAATATTCATTTATTTTTATATGGGCGCAGAACATACGTCGTGTGAGTTTAAAATGTGGCTTGCTTATATAGATAAAACTATCGAACAATTATATTATGATTTGTACGTGCCGTTCCAAGCGTGCAGAGACGTGTATATTGAAAATTCTCGAGAGTATGCTGTCACATTAAAGGTTTTAGAACAAGCTTGCAATATGCTTGATTTAAATTATCCTTATACCGATGAATATTACGAAAAGATTAATAATGCAAAAAGGTTTTTAAAAGAAGAATACTATGAAAAAATATGCGGTGACAGTCCGGTCACGGTAAACTGTATCGGTCATACGCATATTGATGTAGCATGGCTTTGGACTTTGGCTCAAACAAAGGAGAAAGTTCAAAGAAGCTTTGCTACGGTTCTGGAACTAATGAAATATTATCCGGAATATAAGTTTATGATGTCACAGCCACAGTTGTTTCAATATCTTTCAGAGGTTGCGCCGGAAATTTATGATAAAATTAAACAATTGGTAAAAGAAGGAAGATGGGAATTAGAAGGCGCAATGTGGTTAGAGGCCGACTGTAATCTTACAAGTGGAGAGAGTCTTGTTCGCCAAATTCTGCATGGAAAACGTTATTTGAAAAAAGAATTTAACGTTGAATCTGAAATTCTTTGGCTTCCAGATGTGTTTGGCTATAATGCGTCAATGCCTCAGATTATGAAAAAAAGCGGAATCAAGCATTTTGTGACATCTAAAATAAGTTGGAATGACACAAATATCCTTCCGTACGATACATTTATTTGGCAGGGAATTGACGGAAGCGAAATCATGACTGATTTTATCACTGCGCAAGATTTTAAAAGATTCGGGGAATATCAAAATGAAACAACCTATGTCGGTTTGATTACACCCTCTATGGTTGCAGGTACATGGAATCGTTATCAACAAAAGCAATATAACGATGAGGTAATCCTTGTTTACGGATGGGGTGACGGTGGCGGCGGACCTACTGCGGATATGTTGGAGCAACAACGTCGTCTTTCGTATGGACTTCCTGGTATTCCGAAAACAAAAATGTCTACATTGAAAGAACACATTTCTTATGTGGAAGAAAAATTTAATAAATCCTGTAAAGAAATCGGTCGTATCCCCAAATGGATTGGTGAGTTGTATCTTGAATTTCATAGAGGAACTTATACCTCGATGGCGAAAAATAAGCGTTATAATCGAAAAGCGGAAATGTTGATGCAAAAACTTGAAAGCCTTTTAGTTTTGAATTCGGATGTGTTGACAAATTCGAAAATTAAGGAGAAAATTTATGCCATGTGGGATGTAATTCTCCTTAATCAGTTTCATGATATTATTCCGGGTTCTTCAATCAAGCAGGTATATGATGATAGTTGGAAACAGTACGAAACTTTATTTACAGAAGGCAATCAACTTTTCGATGATTTGATTAGGAAATTGGTTGAACATATAAAAAGTGAAAGTGGAGTGTTTGTTTACAACTCATTGGGTTTTGCTCGCTCGGATTTGATTTCGGTTAACGGAAAGATGTATGAGAGCGGATTGATTCCGGCTTATGGATGGAAAATTATGCAACCGCAAGCGGTAGAATCAGCAGTAACGATAGCAAACAACACCGTTGAGAATAAGTATTATATTTTGACTGTCGATTCTACCGGCAGAATAAGTAAACTATACGATAAACGCCGTCAACGTGATGTATTTGCATACAATCAAGCAGGTAATGAAATACAAATTTTTGAGGATATGCCGCTGGAATATGATAATTGGGAGCTTGCAGATTACTATCCGACAAAATGCAAGATAATCGGGGCAACATCAGTATCAATTGTTGATGAAGGTTGCAGAAAAGGTTTCAAAATCGACTATAAATACCATGATTCCACGATGACACAGTATATTTATCTGTATGATTCATTAGAACGAATTGAGGTAAAAAATGAAATTGACTGGCACGAACATAAACAAATAATGAAGATAGCATTTCCGTTAAATGTTCATACTAACAAAGCAAATTATGATATTCAATTCGGAAATGTTGAGCGAGCCACTCACAAAAACACCGATTGGGATGCGGCAAAGTTTGAGGTTTGCGGACAAAAATGGGTTGATTTATCCGAGTATGATTTCGGCGTGAGTTTGCTTAATGACTGTAAATACGGTTATAATACGGAAGAAAACGTTCTCAAACTTACGGTTTTGAAATGCGGCACTTATCCAAATGAAGAAGCCGACCAGGGATATCACGAATTCAGTTATGCAATTTATCCGCATGATGGTGATTTCAGGACAGGCAAAACCGTACAGCAAGCATATTCGTTTAATCAATCGTTGGAAAGTTTGAGTGTTGCGGCAAATTCGGACGGAGAAAAAGCAAACGAATTCAGCTTTGTAACAACAGATAACGAGAATATAATCGTTGACACAATTAAATGTGCAGAGGATAATGACGATATAATAATACGCCTTTATGATGCATATAACCGTTCGGCAAATGTTAAGTTGAAATTCGGTGTTACTGTTTTAAAAGCTCAATTGTGCGATTTAATGGAAAACGTGATTCAAGATTTAGATATTTCAAATGATAACGAAGTCAATATATTTGTTAAAAATTTCGAGATAGTAACTATCAGGATTAAAACTAAAAAAGCGGATATTTAGGGTTAAACCGAATGTATAAACCTATATTATTGTAGTTTTTTACCATATTTTTTCAATGACAAAATGCGTATCTGATAAAGATATAGCCCAAAACAATGTTGAAAAAAGGTAATAAATAGCTAGATTGCTTCTGATAAAAACCAAATCACATCAAAAAATACTGTGATACAGTTTTGTCCATATAAAAATCCTTTTTTGTCTATTGTAAGCGTATATCAAAAAAGTTATACTCAATAGTAGAATAAGGTGCCTTAATATCTTGGCAGATTTGATGTTTTTTGTCTTGGTTATTCTTAAACATCCTACGATAAGTGGGATTCGCTCTTTCGCAGTACAATTTATATTGGACACATTGTCCTTGGTAGGACATTTATAATTACCAATTTATACAAGGAGGAAGCAAAAATGAAAAAAATTATCAAAAGAAAGTGGGTATCTATCGCATTAGCGATAACTATGGTGATGACGATTGCGTTATGTAGTTGTCCTATGGTGTTCGCGGCTGATTCTTCTCAAAGTACCGCGGGTCAGTTCGAGTTTAATTCAAGTGACGATTTGGCTTACGCTGATGTAAGCGCCGGAACGGTTGCTGTCACAAACGGCAAACTTGTATGGGAACAAAGCAATTCGTATGCTGCTATGAGAGCGAGATTGGACTATACTTTTGAAAACGGCAAGAAATATAAAATTGAGTATAGTTACAGTATGTCAAGGGCAAGCGGGGGTGATACAAACTTTCCGCAGTTAGCATTCTTCTATGCACAAAATGTCGATACATGGCAAGTAGTTAAAAACGACGATGCAACCCACAAGATATATGGCATAGATGCAGGACTGTGGGTAGGTAGTGCGGCGAGAACCGGCACATATACCTTCACCGCAAATATCCCAAAAAACGGTTATAATTATATGGGAATTTTTGCCCAGCCGACATATGCAGGAACATTGTCAATAGATTATATCCGAATCATCGAATTAAATGGTCAGTTTGAATTTAATTCAACTGCCGATTTGGATTATGCCTTTGTTTCGTCCGGAACAACATCTGTTACAAACGGAAAATTTGTTTGGGAACAGAGTGGGTCATATACGGCTTTGAGAGCAAGATTGCCGTACACTTTTGAGAACGGCAAGAAATATAAAATTGAGTATAGTTATAGCATGACGCATGCAACCGGTAACCAAAGCTACCCTCAATTAGCATTATTCTACGCACAAAATGTTGACACTTGGGAAGTAGTTAAAAACAGCGATGCCACCCACAAAATTTGTAATATCGATTACCAACAGTGGATTGGCAGTGGAGCAACAAGAACAGGTTCATATACCTTTACCGCAAATATTCCGCAAAACGGTTATAATTATATGGGAATTTTTGCTCAACCGTCTCATGCAGGAACACTTTCAATTGATTATATTAGAATTGTAGAATTAAACGGAAAGTTCGAGTTTAACTCAAGCGCAGAGTTGGATTATGCCTTTGCACAAAGCGGGACGACTGCATCTATTGAAAACGGTAAGTTTGTATGGGAACATTCACTTACGGGTAGTTATTCTGCAGTTGTGCGAGCAAGATTTCCGTACACATTTGAGAACGGCAAGAATTATAAAATTGAGTATAGCTATAGTATGACAAGGTTGAGTGGCGGAGAAACAAATTTACCTAAACTGTCATTTTTCTATGCACAAAATGTTGATGATTGGACAGTTGTTAAAAACACTAACGCAAGCCATAAGATATATGATGTGGATGCAGGACTATGGATTGACAGCAAGACGAGAACCGGCAAGTTTATTTTCACGGCAAATATTCCGGAAAGCGGATATAATTATTTAGGTTTCTTTGCTCAACCGGCATACGCAGGTACTTTGTCGATTGATTATATCAGAGTTACCGAAATGAGTGTACCGACAACACCGTCAGCGCCCGTTATCTCATCACAAACTCAAAACAGCGTTACTTTGGAAGCTGTTGCAGGTAATGAATACCGCATAAACGGCGGAGCATGGCAGAGCAGCAATGTATTTACGGGATTATTTGTTAATACAGAATATTCCTTTGAACAGCGTGTCATCGAAACAGAAACATCTGTCACAAGTGCTGTAAGTTCTGCTACTCAGTATGCGATTGTTTTAAACGGTGACGCCAATGCAGATAAATCTATAAATAGCTTGGATTTAGTTTTGGTGTGTAAGTATCTGTTAGGAACAGCAATGTCCGATGAATACAATATTTACGGGTGTGACTGTAACGAAGATGTAATAATTGATCTTCGTGACCTCGTTGGCTTAAAGAAAAAAATTGCAAATCCATATGATTATTTTCAGCCGTTAACTGCATTATCTTCCGAATATTATCCGGTATTTATCGATAACTTTAACGGAACTGAATTGGATGTAAACAATTGGACATCTGTACCTCATAAAGCCGGGCTTACATTTAAGGACGGTCATGAGGTATATATGGGATACAATACTGATTTGGTAACTGTTGAAAACGGCGTTTTGGAATTAAAAATGAAAAAAGACACATCCGGAGATACAGTTAAGTATTACGGTTCTGAAATCCGTATGGCTAACAAAAATGATTTGAGTTGCGGTTATATTGAAATGCGGGCAAAGCTTGCGCAAGGAACAAATCTTTGGAATTCCTTCTGGGCAACATCGGCTAACCGTAATCCTGTTGCAGGCGAAATTGATATTTATGAGACACTCGGCACACAAAACCTAAACGGAAATATGCATTTATGGTGGAATACAGATGGACAGTATCCATCATATTTAGACGAAACAGGACATAAGGACTTTGAATTAAGCAATTCGCAGACAAATGCGTCGGGATACCACACCTATGGACTTGAATGGACAACAAGCGAGATTACTTGGTATATAGACGGTGTCAAGACACACACTGTATCTTTGACCGGTGATGTATATGACGAATTTAAGAGCGGAGACCCGATGTATTTGATTCTCTCTCTTTCGACCGGCCGCAGCGATACAGCAGTTACGGATGCTCTCTTACAGGAGACTACCGTGGTCGATTATATTCGCATTTATCAAAAATAAGCGTCAGCATTTATAATTTAATTCGGTAGTTTGTTTCTTAGGTTAGCAAAATACCGATTAGAAAACGATTCTTGTCGCTTAAAATGAAAGCAATAACGAAAGACTGATTTTCTTAACGGCAAGAGAGAAAATCGGTCTTTCATACTCATTATTACAACTAAATTTTTTATGGGAGAAAGATATTATGAGCATTAAAACGGCAAAAAAAATTCTTTGTATTGCTTTGGCAACACTTACCGCCTTAACAATGGCGGCTTGTGGCGGAAGCACTGAAAATCCTACTAAGGATTCAAACAAAACAGGCGGTAATTCCGATAACAACACAAGCGAGGTTCTCTATATTGAGCCGGATTCGACTATTGGATATAACGGTAAGGATTACGCTGATTATAACCCCTATGAAGGCATTGAAAAGTACAAGGGACAAAAAATTAAATTTGCGACTTGGATTGACCATACCACAACCGAAGCCGCAAGTGTAATAAAAAGCTTTGAGAAAAAATACGGAATTGATGTTGAACTTGTATATTGCTCTCAAGACGGTTATGTAAAAGAATTGCAAGCTCTGATAGCCGGAGGAAATGCGCCGGATATTTTTGTTGATAATGCGGATTTCCCATTCACATTGCAAATTGCACAGGAATTCTCTGTTACCGGAGTTGATCTAAACGAACCTATTTGGAGCCAGCCGGTAATTCATGCGCATAGCGTAGGCAATAAGGTTTATGCCGTAAATACTATGAACAGTGTATGGCATAGTTGCGTCGGTGTTATTTATAACCGCGAACTTATGGAATCAAACGGTATTAAAACTCCTGCTGAATACAAAGCGGAAAATAATTGGACATGGGAAACCATGAAGAATTGTATGGCACAGGTAAATGCGCTCGGCAAGGATTATCACGGCGGTGTAATTGCCGATCCTATTAAGTTAATCGGTTCTATGGGTGTAGGTGTTGTTGATTATGATTATAAAACAGGAACATTTACCAACACAATGCAAGACTCCCGTGTAGTTAAAGCAAATCAATTTGTCGCAGAATTGAACAAGGAAGGTCTATTGACTGAAAATTCGTCATTCACGCAGGGCAAGACTGGTATGGTTATTACTGATGCATACGGTATTAAGACAACCGGCTATTACAGTGCGATGGACGGACTTGACCTTGCCTTTATAGACACTCCCGATGCCGACGCAAACACCAAAGCCGTTAAAAACGGATTGCTAAGAGCATACGGAATTGTGAATGGAGCTAAAAACGCAGAAGCTGCCGGTATGTTCTTGCGCTATTTCTTAGACCCTGCAAACTACGATATGAAAGAAACCTTTGTTTCAACCGATACCGCAAAGAGTTATTATGATATTTTAGGACAGATGTATCACGGCGGCGAAGATTCCGTGTTCTATGATTATGCAGGTGTTGCAAAGATTATCGGCAGAAGTATATGGACATGGGTTAATCCTCACGGATTGGATCCTTCGCAAGTCGCAGCCAAGCTTGCAAGCTACAACAATGAAGTTGATTCAGCGGTTAAAAAGGCAAATGAGTTAGTCAATAAGATGAAATAAATGGGGAATTATAGTATGAAGAAAATACTATTGACAATAGTATCACTATTTCTCTTGCTTTCAATCGTAGGATGTACAAATTCATCCGCTAATAAACAAAGCAGTGATACACAATATGCAGATTCAAAAAAGTTACCGTTCTATGTAGATGGCGTATTCAATTATAATATTGTACGCCCCGAAAGTATGGACGACCACTTATCTGGAATCGTGAAAAGCAGTGTGTTTAGCACAGCAAGAGCAATCAACGAAAAGCGACCTAATTATCTAACAGACGCTGAAGAGATAACTAATGGGTTAAGGAACATATTAGTAGGTAATACAAAATATTCGCTTTCCGATGAAGCAAAAAAGATATTGGAACAAAGGCCAAATAATAATTCAGATTTTGTTATTATTGTAAAGAACGGAAATATTGCGATAAATGCAATTTCGGATACAGCACTTAACGATGCACTTGATTATTTTTGCAAAGAAATTTTGAAGGATGCCAATTCCGTTATTCCGGAGGATTATAACTATTATTATGCTCCTGTTGTTGATACAAACTTAAAGATAGATAATGTTGATATTTCGTCATTCGTAATTCAATGCGACCGTTTCCCGTCGGGTATGGTGTATAAAGGTTGTCAAGAGCTTCAAACCGTTATTAAGAAAATAACGGGATACGAGGTTCCGATTATTTGCGGCGATAATCATCAATATAATTACAGAATTCTTGTTGCTACAAAAGGCGACGATAAGGATGCCTACGGTATCAACTACAAAGGAAAAGATTTGGTCGTTTACGGTGGGTACGATTATTCCTTAAATGCCGGAGTTCATGCATTGGCTATGTCATTGAAAAGCTATAATAAAAAAGATTCTATTAACATTCCTAAAAACTTTAATTATACGGGAGTATATGATGAGAAAACCGTTGGAACCGATGGCTACCGCCTTGTATGGCAAGATGATTTTGACGGCACGGAGTTAAATACGAATTATTGGAGAGCCGACTCGTATGAGGCATACGGTTGTAAGCGCGGTAATTTCTTTGAAGTAAAGGATGGTCAACTGATTATTACCGGCAAACCGACAACTTTGTCTGACGGTAGTTCGGGATATACGGGTGCCGACATTCAAGGCAAAAATGTAAACTGGACATACGGGTATTGCGAGATACGCTCAAAGGTTCCAAAAGGTGCAGGTTGCTGGCCGTCATTTTGGTTCCTCGGTTCGGAAACAACAGGACATATGTATAAGCTGGAAGTCGATGTTTATGAATTCTTCGGAACAGACAATCAACCTACAAGCCAAATTCACACTTGGTGGATGCCAAACACCACAATCAGAGGTTTGATTTATAACGAGGCACAAAAGTTGGAAGGACATATTCAACATCTTACGGCGGGTAAAAAGACCATGGATAGTTTCAGTGGCGGTCCTTCATACCTTTCAACAACGGTAGACTCGCTTGCGGATGATTGGCACACTTACGGATGTGAATGGACACCTTCATATATGAAATTCTATTGTGATGGCTTTAACTATTTAACGGTTGATTTGAAAACCAGTTTAGTTGACCCGGAACATGGTTATCGCATAGCTGAGTTCCTTGCGGCAACAGATGGTGCACCGGTTAATTTTGCTATCGGACTGTTGACGGGTGCAAATGCCGATTTCGTCAAACAAATTGATGATACAACAGAAATACCCGCAAAGTATTATATTGATTATATACATTTGTACCAAATGGAAACACTTGGCAAAATCAATATTGCAAAAGAATAAATTTAACTATAAGGAGGTGTATTCTGTTGAAGACATACATGAAACTGGGAGTAGCATGGATTTTAGCTATTGCGTTATTTTTAGTGGGAACCGGAATAGTACATTTTCAAGTCATTGCTCAGTCTAATCAGCAAGTTGAAAATAACGGCACTGTTTATGATTTTTCTCAAGTCTCCCAACTGCAAAAAGGTACGGAAGCATCGGTTTCCGGTGGAAAACTTGTGATGAGTGTCAATAATGCCTGGGGTGCATCGAGAGCGCGATTACCGTTTGAATTTTCGTCTGAAACAAATTACAAAATATCGTTTGATGTGGATGTTGAGTATACATCATCACCGAAGGTATGGATTATATTATCAAGTAATTCCGATACCAATTCGGGAGTTGATAACGGCACCGAATCAAAGCGATTAAGCACAATTCTTAACGCCGGAACACAGATTACAGCCGGCACGGGATACAAGTATTCTTTTAGCTTTAATGCTAATTCAACAACTAATGGTTTAATTGGTCAGGGATATAAGTATTTCGGTATTTTTGTTCAGTCCGGAACGGTTGGCAAAGTTTATATTGATAATGTTAAAATTGAGATAAATGATGGCAAACAAGGCGATGAAGATGATAAAATAACCTGGCCTGCCGTATTTAATAATTTCGGTGATTCAAAATACACCATAAGCAAAGGTAATCAGGCAATTAGCTTTAATACAACCGACGGCAATCTTAATGTTACTACTACACAGGGCTGGGTAATGACATATTTATTATTGCCGTTTAAGCCCGAGAACAATACTACATACCTAATCAGTGTAGAATATAAGGGATTAATGAATGATGTTAAAGTCGGCGTATATAAGGACAAAGCCGGGGTTAATGAGTTCTACAGCGGTACACATAAAACTACTGCCTGCAACTTTGAGAATTGTACAACATTCGGTAGCAAGCAGATTCAGGTGCAAATAGGTTCTGATTGGGTAAGTGGCGAAAACAAGTATTTAGGATTCGAATTCAAGAGCAACAGCAATAATCCGTATTCGATTAAGAGTATTACCATTTCAAAAACCGAGGGTAAAGTCAGTTTTGTGACAGGTTTAGAAGATGCAAAAGTTGATTCGCTTTATGGTGCGATTGGTGAAAATGTTGTTCTTCCGAAGCCCATTCATCCCGATTACAAATTTGATGGATGGTATTTGGAACCGGAATTGATAAATAAATGTTCTGAACTTGCATTTACTAAGGACGAACAAATCTTATATGCTAAATGGACGGAAATTGTAGAAAATGTTTTTGACTTTTCTGATGCCTCTGAATGTATGGCGTTTAACGGTTCCGTTTTAAACGATGTTTTGTCATTAAGTAATTCGGCGGCAACAATGACTAACTACAAGCAAACATCTGTCGTTTTTCCGTATAAATTACAAAACAACTGCGGATATAGGGTAGAAATTAAATACAAAACAAATCTTGAACACTATAACTTAAAAATCGGCAACTTTAAGAATACATCAACTTGGGATATGATACAAGGCAGAACGGAGTTTGCCGGAATATCTAATATAGTGAGCACGGATTATTCAACACAAACCTTTGTTTTTACTACCGATAACAAAATTACAACATCCAATAGTCAACTTGGAATTTTTGTTCAGGTAGGCGGCACTGCGGAATTTATTATCGATCAAGTCAAAGTAACGAAACTCAGTTGTACGGTTGATTTCGTGACAAATATGGATGGCTTTGAGGTGGAAACACAGTTCGGTGCCGTCGGCGAAGCTGTTACATTGCCGAATTCAAAATACCATGATTATTCTGTAGAAGGTTGGTATACTGACCCTGAATTGATAAACCGTTGTGAAACACTGCAATTCAAAAAAGAAAAGCAGGTGTTGTATGCAAAATGGGAGGAAAATCCCATAAGTCTTTATGATTTTTCAACGCCTTCCGAGTACAAGGTGTTCAACGGTTCGGTTGCAAACGGTGTTGTAACTCTATCCAATCCCAATGCAACTATTAAGGATTATAAACAGACATCGGTGTTGTTCCCGTATGAGTTGGAGAATAACTGTGGTTATCGTGTAGAAATCAAATATAAAACAAATCTTGAAAAATTTGATATGTTGGTTTCAAACTTCAAAAAATCTTCAGAATGGGATATGGTGCAGGGAAGAACTGAATTTGCCGGCGTTATAAACGCTTCTTCTTCAAATTACACTGTTGCAACTTGCACATTTATTACCACAAATCAAGTTACCGATGCAAATAAATATTTTGGAATATTAGTCAGAGTCGGCGGAACCGATTCTGTCACTATTGATGAAGTTAAAATCACCAAACTGAAATGTAAAATCAGTTTTGAAACCGGCACAACCGAATCTTCACTCGACCCCGTATACGGTGCGAACAATGAGACGATTACACTTCCGTCTCCGTCAAGACGAAAAACCCATGTGTTCGATGGTTGGTACTATGATAAGGAATTAAGTCAACCGGTCGGCAAAAAATACACTTTTAATAGCAGTAATAATAGCATTGTTCTATATGCCAAATGGGTTTACGGTACTACTAATACTTTCGATTTCACCGAGGCGAGTGAATACAAAATATTCAACGGTAAGGTTCAAGACGGCGTATTAAATCTTTCAAATGCGGCAGGAAAACCCACGGATTATAAACAAACCTCGGTTGTTTTCCCGTATCAGTTAGAAAATAACAAGACATATCAAGTAACTGTAAAATACAAGACAAACCTTAAAAATTATAGTTTTGTGGTTGCTAACTTCAAGAATATCAACACTTGGGATATGATACAAGATCGCACGACATATTTCAAAATGGATAATATTAAAAGCGAAAAATGGTCTGAAAAGACATTTACATTTACTACCGGAAATGAGATAACAGATAAAAACAAAAATTTGGGTATTCTTGTAAGTGTTGGCGGAACAGATTCGTTTTATTTTGATGAGGTTTCAATAAAGTGCTTTGATGTTGTAGTTAATTTTGAGGCCACATACAATAATACAAAAATCGACTTTGCTCAAATGGGCGGAGCAGTCGGAGAAACTATTACATTGCATACCGCAAGTGTTATGCCGTTTACCGTTCAGGGTTGGTATTATGATAAAGCATTGACCAAACCGGTAGGTAAAACACTAACTCTCACGAACGCAAACTTAACTCTTTTCGGAAAAATTACACTTCAAAAAAAGGTTACCATAGATTTCGAGAAGGATGATATGGCAGGTGTTACCGGTACACAGTATATTGAAAGAATAGTTGACCCATCAAATTCTAAAAATCACATTATCCGTGCGAGATGGGACCAAGAGTCGTACAAATCAAATTATGTGGCTGTAAACTACTATTTGTTGCCGAACCATCAATATAAAATTTCAATGAAATACCGTATAGATAAACCGGCTCTTATTCAGTTTATTGTAAAGAGCGGAAACGGCAAAACGGAGTGGAACGCCGCAGGAGAGAGTTTTGGTAGCAATCTTTTATCTGCTATGATTTACGGAAAAATTCAAAATAAAGAGTGGAAAACCGCAGAATTAACATTTACAACCGAAGAAAATGTTGATGATGTATATCACTATCTGTTTTTCCATTTAAGAGAACCGGGAACAGGTGCTAATTTTGATTTTGACGACATTATCATTGAAGATATGGGTGTGTTTAAGGCTTCGGAATTTGTAACGAAAATTGATTCATACGAATGGTCCGAAGTAACAGATGATGTTACGAAATACAATTTCGGAAACAGCTTCCTTGTGAATACTTCCGAAAAATCGGTTGTTGGCGGCAAAAGTAACAATATTGTATTATTATTTGTCGGAATCGGTGTTGCGGTATTATGTATGGCAGGTGGATTTGTTTTTTGGAAATTAAAGCATAAGAAAAAGCTGTAATTATTAAAACAGCCGGGGCAATAGTGCCACCGGCTGTTTTGACTTAACGGTCAGTTGTTTAGACCGTTTTTGCTTTTACTGGATATGCGGTATTGTTTGGGAGAAACATTCGTTTCTTTTTTGAAGAGTTTGCTGAAATACAAACTGTCGTTGTATCCTACCAAAGACGCAACCTGAGAGATGGAGAAATCTGTAGTTGTAAGCAAGCTCATTGCGGTTTTTATTCTTAATAAGGTCTTATAATGCTGCGGGGACATTCCCGTAACTCGCTTAAAGGACTTAAAGAATGAGGATTCCGACATATGACATATTTTTGCATAGTCTTTTATTGATTCGTTTGTTGCATAATTGTCGGTCATGTAATCAATAATTTCGTTAATGACGGGATGTTTTTCCGTATCGTTTTTTGCTTTGATGCTTCTTGCGATTTTTGCAAGCAGGTTTACAAGACGAGATGCGCAAATTGTATCATAATATTCCTCTTTTTCTCTAAGTTCCTTAATTAAGCGATTTGTTGTGTTAATAACATCGGAAACGCCTTCAAATTCTAAAATATGTTTGTCGATTAAATCCAAATCGGTTAGTAAACCTTCAATTTTTGTCCCGCTGAAATGAATCCAATACACTTCCGGTTCGTCGCAAGCATAATAACTGTAATCCTGAGGTTCGTGAGGATGATATAGAACAACGCTGCCGGCAGGTAATGCGTGTACAGTTTTGTCAATCTTAAAATAGCCGACACCGGATTTAATATATATCAAATAATAATCAAGTCGACCTTCGTGACGGCGTGTATGCGTGTCAATGGCATCAATTTTTATGTATCCGGCATTGTTGATGGCAAACGGAATTTGCGCGTCAATATTATCGTTTTCATATATTGCTGTAATATAAACCGACATACATAATCCTCGTATTTGTATTTTTTATAATTATATCTTACAATTATTTTATTGTCAATAGGAAAGTTTTGTCCATAAAGAGCGACAATAACATACCAGCAAAAAAGCAACGCAAAATTGTTGCCAATTATGGAAAAACCAGGTAGTTAAAGAAAATACGACTTTGAAAAAATATGCGATTTTATCCATACACTTTTCCTTTTTTGTCCATTGGCGAATTATAAGAATATTGATATAATAAAATCGAAGGTATGGATTATACAATGCGTAAAAGAGGTTGAATATGGAAATCAAATGGATTGATGCACTGGAATTTGATAATTACGGCGGTTTTGTACCGGAAACACAATTTGTAAGAGAAATGGGACAGGGATACCTATTAGCTAATTCGGTCGGTGTTCCCGTTACTCCTGCAACAACCGTTTTTTCAATTGAAAAGTGCGATAATTACCGTGTTTATGTAAGAACGAAAAACTGGTGTGTTGATTATTCGCCCGATGGTATTTATGTAGCAGTAGATGGAATTAAATCCGGACATGTTTGCGGAAAAATGCATGTTCAAGGTTGGTATTTTGAAATTGCAGGAGATTTCTATTTGGAAAAGGGAAAACACACATTGTCGATATACAACACCAATGGTTGGTTTGGAAGGTTTGCAAGTGTGGTAATAACCGATAACTACGGATTTGTGCCGTCACCTGAAATGGCGATGATGAAAAAACAACGGTTGCAAGCAAGGCATGGTAGTATTGCTGTTACACATCATAAGCCGTATGATTTAATTGTTGTCGGCGCGGGAGTGGCAGGAATTACCGCCGCAATAACAGCGGCAAGAAAGTTGTTAAGGGTAGCCCTTATCAATGACCGCCCGGTATTAGGAGGTAACGGTTCAGAGGAAGGCAATGTTACGCTTGAAGGTGCAGGACACAAGGGATATCACGAAACGGGCATAATATTCGAAATTAAAAATTACCGACATAAGAATAATCTGACCTGGACACAGGCTTTCAACTATTTTACGGATAAAGAACAAACTCTTGATGTTTTTTCCAATGTTTTAATAAATGATGCACATGTGGAAAACAATAGGATTAATTCAATCCATGGAATAGATACATATACGCTTTCGGAACACGACTTTTCGGCGGACGCATTTGTCGACGGTACAGGCGACGGATGGTTGGGTTACTATGCCGGTGCGGAATATAAAATCGGCAGAGAAGCATCTTTTGAGTATGATGAATCGTATGCTCCGGAATTTGCCGACGGAAACACTATGAGCGGTTGTGCGACTAAAACAGTTACAGACGGCACAGATACGATATGCAGTTACCTTGCGGAAAATGTAGACGAAGAGGTTGAATATGTTGCTCCGAAATGGGCATTCCGATTGCCGGAAGGTGAGAGAATGTCAAGAGAACCGAAAACAATTTTCCGAGGCGAGTGGTGGTTGGAAAACCGAAACGATTATGACGATATTTGGGAATCTGAATATGTCAGGGACAGTATGATTCGTCTTGCGGCAGGTTATTTTGATTGGCTTAAAAATTCGTGGAGCAAAAAAGAGAATACGCGACATTTACAGTTAAAGGCGTTTGGAACTTACAATGCAAAGCGTGAATCCAGAAGACTTATAGGCGATTATATTCTTACGCAGAATGATTACAGCGGAACGGCACATTTTGAAGATGCGGTATGTTACAGTGGTTGGAATATAGATGTACACCATGTCGATGGCATTTTTTCGGGCGGAAGCGGCGCTTTCGACCGAAACGATATAATTCCGATTACTCCCATACCTTTAAGAGCATTGTATTCAAGAAATATAGAAAATCTTATGATGGTAGGACGCTGTATAAGTGTAAGTCATATAGGATTAGGACCTACAAGGGTTCAACTAACAGGCGCATCTATGGGACAGGCAGTCGGAACTACGGCATATCTATGTAAAAAGTATAATGTTTTGCCTGCGGATATTCAGAAAAAGCATATTAAAGAATTACAACAGATTCTTTTAAAGGACGGACAGTATATTCCGAAAATTTACAGTTCTGATGAGGAAGATTTGGCGAGAACAGCAGTAATAGCTGCGGATTCGTATGAAAAGAACGGAGAACCGGAATGTGTTGCAAACGGTAAAACGAGAGCTACGGACGGCGGAGCATATGCGTGGATTTCCAAAGAGGGTTTACCGCAAAGCATATATTTGAATTTGAAACAGCCAAAAAAAATCAATCAAGTGAGAATAACACTGGAAATGCCGTTCGATAGGTACGAACAAGGGTATTTACCTTTGCCTGTTCCCGAAGATTTAGTAACTGATTTAATAGTTGAGGTAAAAGATAGAGAAAATTATGTTACCGTTGCGAGCGTAAAAGATAATTATCAAAGACTTTTGATTTTGGATTTTGAGCCGGTATTAACCGACAGCGTTCGTGTTACGGTTCAAAAAGTATTGAAAGGTAAAAAAGCAATTATTCCGGAAATCAGAATATATTGCTGATGCCCTTTCAGGAGGGGGAAACACATTATGAAGTATCGGGTTAATAAATTGATTGCTTACCTTTTGGTGACAGTCTATTTAATTTCCGCTATAACTGTTATTCCGGCAAACGCAGAGGTTGCGAAAAAAAACGATGATTCTTACAGTGATTATAAAAAATCAAATAGCAGCATTTCATCGGCGACAGAATCGATTGAGTTGTCAGCGATAAGCGCAAAACCGTCAAGCAGTGCCGATGTTGAGATAAAAAACGAGTTTGCAGGTGCCTCGGATGTTTTGTTATGGAATAAAGGCGGAACGCTCACTTGGGAGGTTTCTACCCCTAAAAATGCGAAATACAATGTGGTAGTGTCTTATTGTAGCTTGGAAAACACCACAACGGATTTTCGCTTTGCAATAAAGGTTGACGGAAGTTATCCGTTTAGGGCAGCCGAAAACTTGAAATTGACGAGAATGTGGGAAGATGCTTCGGACATTCGTAAAGACGATTTCGGAAACGAATTTACGCCGGAACAGAAATTATATGACGGTTTTGTTGAAAAATCCGTATACGATGCTAACGGATTAGAAGTAAATCCGTATCAATTCGCTTTATCGGCAGGAAATCACAGTATTACTTTTGAATATATAGAAGGCAGTATTGCAATCGAAAAAATCATACTATCTAAGCCGGATGATACTGAAAAAAGTTATAGCGAGGTTTTGTCAGATTATCTAACAAAGGGATATAAAAAATACGAAGGTACACCTATTGTAACAGAGGGTGAGGACGCCGTAATTAAAAGCAGTAATTCCATTATTGTCAAATCAGATAGTTCTTCGCCAATACCATCTCCGTCGAGTGCGCAAAAATCGTTAATAAACTATATCGGCGGTACGAGTTGGCAGAATTCAAATGAAGAAATATTTTGGTCTGTCAGTGTTCCCGAAGATGGACTTTATAAGCTTGGTATTATGTACAAGCAAGACCAAATCGTCCACGGTGTTGCGTACAGACATTTGCGTATTGACGGATATACACCATTTAGCGAGGCGGCAGATATAGCTTTTCCGTACAGCACAAAATGGGAGTTTTTAGAATTTAGCGATGATAAAGGCGAAGGATATTATTTTTACTTATCTAAGGGTGAGCATAAGCTTTCCCTGAGCGTTACATTGGGACCTACTTTGGATTTTTACAATCGTATGAGTGCAATAGTTGAAAAACTTGGAGATTTATATATAGATATTGTAATGATTACCGGCGAAACACCCGACGCGAATCGTGATTACGAACTGTTTAAGCAAATTCCGGATTTTACCGATACATTAACCGAATGTTATAATGAATTAACCGATTTGGCTGCCGATGTTCAGAAGTTGTCTGCAGAGCGTAGCAGTAATTATATTGCTACTGTTAATAATATGGCTCGGGTATTAAAACAAATGCTTGAAAATAGGTATAGTGCACATCAGTATGTCAGCACATATTATTCAAACTATGTGACAATGAGCTCATATCTGTATGAAATGACCTTAATGCCGCTTAGCATTGATCGAATATATTTGGCTTCGCCTAATGGGGAATTCGAAGAAAAAGAAGTAAGCTTTTTTGAACAAGTGAAGTTTTCAATACTGAGGTTTTTGACATCGTTTTCCGAGAATTACAGTACCGCTTTTAACTCCGATGACGGTGCCGAAGGTTTGACAATATGGGTTAACTGGGGAAGAGACCAAGCGCAGGTGCTCGATTCGCTGATAAAAGACACATTCACATCAAAAACCGGAATAGATGTCAATTTAGAAGTGGTAAATGCCGATTTGGTTAAAGGATTGCTTGCTGATAATTATCCCGATTTGTCGTTGCAAATGTCACGCTCTACACCTGTTAATCTCGCAATGCGCGGTGCATTATATAATCTAACGAAGTTTAATGATTATGACTCTGTTGTAACGAGATTTGGAGAATCCGCAAGTATTCCGTATGAATATAAGCAGGGTGTGTATGCGTTGCCTGACCAGCAATCGTTCTATATTATGTTCTATCGCACGGATATATTTGAAAAATTAAAGCTCGAAGTGCCTGAAACATGGGAAGATTTTATGGCAACCTCGGCTTTGTTGCAACGCAACAATATGACATCGTATATTCCGTATACGCAAATTACAGCGGCAACTACAACAGACCAGGGTGTTGGAGGGTTAAACCTATTTGCAACAATCTTAGTTCAAAACGGCGGTTCGTTTTATAATGAGCAACGAAATAAAAGCAAATTAAATTCGACGGTTGCGTTAAAGTCTTTTAAGAAATGGACGGATATGTATACTCAGTACAAGTTGCCGACAACAATAGATTTTTATAACCGTTTTCGAGTAGGAACATGTCCGCTTGGAATTGCATCCTATTCGGAGTATATGAAATTCCAGCAAGCGGCACCTGAAATACAGGGACGGTGGGGAATAGCACTTGTTCCGGGAACAAAGCAGGATGACGGTTCGATTAACCGCACCATTTCCGGTGCAGGAACGGCTTGCGCTATACTCAAAAAATCAAAGCATAAAGAAGAAGCTTGGGAATTTCTTAAATGGTGGACATCGGCAGAAACACAGACACGCTATAACGCAAATATCGAATCTGTTTTAGGCCCGATTTCCCGAATTACTACATCCAATTTAGCAGCTTTCAGTGAAATGGGATGGGAAGAAAAGGATTTGAGTGTTCTTTTGAAACAAAGAGAACAAATACAGGAAATCCCGGAAATTCCGGGTAGTTACTATTTGACTCGTGCTGTTGATCAGGTGTTTTGGAGTGTAGTAAACGGCGAATCAAGCGTTAAAGACGCATTAAAGAAATGGTCTATTGAGGTTGACCGTGAAATTGAAAGAAAAATATCAGAATATTAAGGGAGGAGAATAAGCATGAAAATTAAAAAAAGCTTCATAACTGAAGAAATGTGGTATTGGTTATTATTAGCTCCCTTTTTAATTATGTTTACGGTTTTTACGGTACTTCCCGTTATGGCCGCTATCGGTTTAAGTTTTTTTAATTTTGATATGATCGGCAAATTGGAATTTGTGGGATTTAACAATTATATGCGAATGTTTTTTGCGGATAATGTTTTCACTACGGTTCTGAAAAATACAATCTTGCTTGCTTTTATTACCGGACCTATCGGTTTTTTATTGTCCTTCGTTTTGGCGTGGTTTATTAACGAATTTAACCTTGCAGTCAGAAGTGCATTGTCTTTTTTGTTTTATGCTCCGGCATTGGTCGGTAATGCATATTTTATTTGGCAGGTTGCATTTAGCAACGACAGTTACGGTTATGCAAACAGTATACTGTTATCGTTGGGGTTAATCACTGACCCGATAAATTGGTTGAAGGATGTATCTTATGTAATGCCTATTATTGTCGTTGTTCAATTATGGCAGAGTATGGGTGTGTCGTTTCTTGCCAATATTTCCGGATTGCAGAATATAAACCCCGAAATGTACGAAGCAGGACTTATAGACGGAATACATAACCGTTGGCAAGAATTATGGTATATTACACTTCCGACAATGAAAAATATGCTGTTGTTCAGTGCGGTAATTCAAATCGCAAGCGCGTTTTCTATCAGCGCAATTGCTATTCAGCTGGCAGGATACCCGAGTGTCGGATATGCTGTTGACACGGTTGTGTCTTATATGACCGATGTGGGTACAACACGCTATGAAATGGGCAGTGCATCTGCTATGGCTGTAATATTGTTCGTGCTTATGGCTATATTCAGAGCATTAGTCAAGCGTGTATTAAACAGTACGGGAAAGTAGGATTAAAGTGAAGTTAAAGTTAAAAAGACTTTCAAAAAGAAGTCAAATTAAAAATTTTACTCGTTCACGGGTAGGTAATTTCTTCTATATGCTGTTTTTAGTGGCAATGGGCTCTTTTTCGGTATTGCCTCTCGTTTACTGTATTATTACATCATTCAAGCCGTTGGACGAAATATTGGTCTTTCCGCCGAAGTTCTTTGTGAGTAGACCTACTTTGGAAAATTATCTTGCTTTACCGGGATTACTGTCAAATATAAAGATTCCCTTATCCAGATATTTGTTTAACAGTCTGTTTGTTACAATCGTTTCAACGGTGCTGTATGTATTTGTGGCAACAATGGCAGCTTTTTCCTTATCCAAATCAAAAATAAAGCATAAAAACAAGATGTTTTTGTTAGTACAGTTTGCGTTGTTATTTAACGGATATGTCTTAGCATTGCCACAATATCTTATTTTTTCATCACTCAAAATGATAGATACATATTGGGTTATGATTTTGCCCTATGCTGCTTCATCTATGGGCGTATTCCTTATGAAACAGTATATGGAGGATAGCGTACCGGATGCGCTCTTAGAGGCGGCACGCATAGACGGTGCCAATGTACCGACAATTTTCTTTCGTATAGTTTTACCGATGGTTAAGCCGTGCTGGCTGACATTGACTTTGTTTGGTTTCAGAGATGTATGGTCTGCAATCCCAAACGGTACGGTATTTACCGAATCAATTAAGACATTACCTACGATAATGCAACAGATTACTTCCGGAGGAATGGCTCGTTCGGGCAGTGCTATGGCTGTCACTGTTATCATGATGATTCCGCCGATTATCGTGTATTTTATTTCGCAAAGCAATGTTAAAGAAGCAATGAACAGTGCAGGAATTAAATAAAGGAGGAAATTTATGAAAAGCAAGAGATGTCTTTCGATTTTAGCAGTTATGCTGATTGTTTTTTCCTTGTTTTCGATTACTGCCGAGGCCTCAAGTGATAGTGCAGATGGTCAAATTCCGTATAACAGCTACTCATACTGGGAAGATTCTAATAGAATTCCCGTGCACACAAAACCTATTTATAAGGTTAAAGCTGCTTTGGATTATTCGGATATGAATTTAGAAACACAGTTCACTGAAATTACAGATGTGTTTGCTACTGAAAACGGATATATTTATTTGTTAGACGGCGGAGCCTCAAATCTGGTTATTCTAAATGAACAATATGAAAAACAGACGGAAATCCATTTGATTACAGATAAAACCGAAGAATATACATTCAAAGGCGCAAAAGGAGTTTTTGCGGATGCGGAAGGTAAAATATATATTTCGGATACAGATAACGGAAGGGTGCTTGTATGTGATGAATACGGCAATCTTTTGAAAATATATTATTTGCCGGAATCGAGGTTGATTCCCGAATCTTTTGATTTTAGACCCATAAAAACCGCCGTAGATTCACAGGGATATGTATATGTGTTAAGTGATGGCTCATACTACGGAGCAATTTTGTATTCAAACGAAGGGGAGTTTTTGGGATTTTACGGTGCAAACACCGTTAAAAATTCCGTTGGAGAAGCAATTTCAAATTTATGGAAACGGTTGATATTAAACGATGAAAAGCGTGCCGCTATGGAGGTTAGCCTTCCTTATCAATTTACCGATTTGTGTATTGATACATCAGGATTTGTATATACCGTCACCGGTAATACGTCCGAGGAAGATTCGGATAAACAACTTGGTCAAATCAGAAAATTAAGTCCCGGCGGTAAGGATGTTCTTGAATCGGATTCGACAAATTACGGTGATGAGGGCGGCGGACGTTTTGACCAGGATATTTTAGGTATATCGGTTAGCAATGACGGATTTATATATGCTCTAGATTCGGCATACGGACATATCTTTGTGTACGACCAAAACAGTTCTTTGTTAGGTGTATTCGGTAACGGCTCCCGTGAAGGTGCACAGGAAGGCAGTTTTTCTTATGCAACTGCAATAGCTCTTTCCGGAAACGATGTTATTGTATCGGATTCTAAGATGAATACCCTTACTGTTTTCGGCATTACAGATTACGGTAAGTTATTAAAACAGGCTGTAACAGCAGGCGATGAAGGCGATTATACCGCCGCGAAAAAACTATGGGAAGAGGTTTTATCTCAAGACAAGCAATGCCAATTAGCATACAAAGGATTGGGAAAATGCTATTATGACCGTGGCGACTATGAAAAAGCTTTGAAATTTGCCAAATTGGGTTGCGACAAACAGACATATGCGTTGGCATTTGAACAAATTCGAAATACATTTATTTATGATAATTTCGTATGGCTGATTATCGGAGCCACCCTTATCGTTGCTATTGTGTGTGTGTTATGGAAAATCAAGAAGAAAAAGGGCATAGTGTTTTTCTCGCCGAAGTTCAGATTGTCAATTTCGGCTTTGCGTAATCCACGAGATACTTTTATTGATATAAAAGTATATAAAAAGGGCTCATATTTAGTAGCGGTAGGCTTGTTGATAATCTATTATATTTCCGCTGTTATGAAAGTGACGAACGGAGGATTCAGCTTTGTTTCGTTCGATACTGCTGATTTTAATGCCTTATTTATTTTGCTTAGAACAGTATGTTTGGTTTTGCTTTTTACATTGTGCTTTTGGGCAATATCGGCATTGCAAGGCGGTATGGGTAAACTTGGAGAAATTTTCATAACAACATGTTATTCTTTGCAACCGATGATTATTGCGAATGTTATATATATTATTCTTACAAATGTAATGATACCTTCGGAGATTGGCTTCTTAGATTTGTTTATGAGCGTAATGATGGTTTATACGGCGTTTATTCTGTGTATGGGCTTGACAACTGTTAACAATTTTGAGTTTGGCAAATTTATTTGGGTATCGGTTTTAACAATAGCCGGCATGGTAGTTGTTTTGTTTGTAGGAATGGTTATATTGATGCTGATTCAGCTTATTACAGCTTTCGCTAAGACAATTGTTTTTGAATTATATAAGATTATAACGTATGGGGGATAAGAGAATGAAAAAAATAAGTCTTTTTTTAATATGTCTTTTAATCTCTTTATCAAGCTTGTTTACTCTATCGGGCTGCGTAGAACAGGTCGAGGTTAATTGGTATGATTTCCAAGCGAAGTTTAATTCTGTCGGTAGTTGTGTTGTTGCAGAAAATAATAAATATTCTCTTAAATGGAACAATGAAACGGCTTGCGTTTCGCTGCTCGATAAGGTTACGGGTAATGAATGGAGCAATATACCCGAAAACGCAAGTGAGGTTACTACGCAACCGCAAGTTTATTCTCCGATAATCGTTGAATATATTGATAACGAAAAAATGGATTTAGGTACAGTTCCGGCATATACTTCAAGCATCAAAGGCCATACTTTTTCAGCAGAGAAAACAGAAAACGGAATTAAGGTAACATACTATTTTGAAAACATAGCAATATCCGTACCCGTAAAATATACTCTGCGAAACGATAGCTTGTATGTGTCCGTGGACCCGGCAGAAATCGGCGAAGACACAAATGTATGTTGTAGTATATCCATACTTCCGTTTATGTGCTCTGTAAACAACAATAAACAAACAAAAGACGATTATCTTTTTGTACCATCCGGCTCGGGAGCAATTGTTTACCCGAAAATAATAGGAGAAGGTATTACTTCTGTTATTACGGAAGAAATGTACGGAGAACAAATGCAGGTTAATAACTACGCTGCTACGAACAAAGAATCTATGAATCTCCCGGTTTACGGAGTCAAAAATGGTAACTACGGAATATGTGCAATTATAGAAAAATCGGCAGAGGCGGCAAAGATAACTACAAATATCGGCTCGTCTACTATGGGCTATTCTGCCGTGTATGCGTCTTTTAATATTCGAGGCTTTCAAGTAAGTTCGGCAACATATATGAAAAATATGAAAAGCCAAAAAAGCTTATTTGCAAAGCAAAAAACAAAAGAAGAAATAGCGGTTGCTTTTTATCCGCTAAATGACGATAAAGCAAGTTACAGCGGAATGGCGGACTGTTATCGTGATTATTTAATCAAAGAGAAAAATTTAACTGCAAAATCAGAAGATACACTTTTGAATGTAAAATATATCGGCGGAGTTGAAACAAAAAGGTTTGTATTCGGAATCCCTTACTATTCCTTGATGTGTACAACGAAATTTGATGATGTAGAAAGCATCACAAAAGACATTCAAACCTATTATAAAGGGACATCTAATATAAATCTAATTGGATTCGGCGAAAGCGGATTAGATATTGGAAAAATTGCCGGCGGAATGGACTATAACAGCAAGTTCGGCTCGCTTAATCAACTCAAATCAATTTGTAATATAAAAAAAACAACCCTTTATTTTGATTTTGATTTAATCAGATATAATGAATCCGGGCAAGGTATTAACACTTTCACTGATATAGCAAAGACGGCAATAGGTGAAAAGTTTGAAAAGCTATATACAAGCATTCAATATTCCGATTATATCGAGGGCGGTAAAAAATATTACGCGTTAGCGCGCGGGCAATTAAGCGGAGTATCGGATAAGTTGCTTAAAAAAATAGATAAATGGAAAATAGGCGGAGTGTCGTACAGCACACTTTCCAAACTTACATATTCCGATTATTCAAATGTAAAATATTATTCCAAATTGGGAATGGACGAGCAAGTAAGCGAAATTTTCAAAAAAGCCAAAAAACAAGGCTATAAGGTCAGTGCAAGTAACGCAAACGATTATGCTGCTGTTTGTGCAAATCATATTTACGATGTACCTACACAATCGTCTATTTATCAAGTGTACGATTGTGATGTTCCGTTTTATCAGATTGTATTTAAGGGATATGTTTCTATGTCTGTAAGTTCGCTTAATTTTTCTGCCGACAGTAAAGATCAATTGTTAAAAGCAATTGAAACAGGTTGCGGTTTAACATACACTTTAATCGATAGTTACGATACGGATTTGTTGCAGTCGGATGAAAACACATTTTATGCTGCGGTATATGAGGATAATAAAGAAAATATCAAATCGGATATTAAGATGTATCAACCGTTGTTTGATAAGATTGCAAATGCTTCCATCGTAAAGCATACATTAATATCCGATGACCTTCACCAAACCGTATTCAATAACGGAGTAACCGTCTTTGTTAATTACGGTGATAAAGATGCGACATTGCCTAACGGCGAACAAATTTCGGCGCAGGGATTTTTCGCGGAAGGAGTTGCAAAGCAGTGAAAAAAGCTCACGGAATTGAAAAAATAAAAATTAAATACGGAAGATTATTTGTTCTTCCTTGGGAAATAGGCTTGTTGCTGTTTGTCTTGATTCCTGTGATTCAGTCTGTTTGGTATTCGTTTTCTGATATTTCCATTGTGGATACGGGTATGATAACCGATTTTGTCGGAATAAAAAATTATATCGCAGTTCTTCAAAAGGACCCGTTCTATTTACAGTATATTACGGACGCTGTGATAGAAATGTTATATTCAATTCCTTCTATTGTTGTTTTGAGTATGATTATCGGTATAATTTTGAGCAGTAAATTCAAAGGAAGACTGTTTTTCAGAATGCTCTATTTTTTGCCGGTAATCATAGCTACCGGCTCGGTTATGGAGTGGATTCAATCGTGTACTGACCCATCATTGGCATCAGCGGGAGTGTCGGCTACCGAAGCGTCAAATATGATTGATATCAGCGAAGTAATGTCGGTACTTAAATTAGAGGGAACACTTGTAAATTATTTTCAAATGGCGATTAGCAAAATCTTCGATTTGGTTTGGGCAAGCGGCATTCAAATCGTTCTTGTAATTGCCGGTATGCAGTCCATTCCCGAAAGTATGTATGAGGTGTCAAAAATTGAAGGAGCAACTAAATGGGAAGAGTTTTGGTTTGTGACCTTTCCGATGTTGTCCAGAACAACACTTTTGGTTATTGTATTTACTGCGGTTGAGCTTATTACGAAAAAAACAAACAAGATAATGAATTATGTTTATACGCTGATGTCAACCCTGAATTATGACGAAAGTTCTGCGATGCTATGGCTTTATCTTCTGCTTTCAAGTGCATTGTTAGGATTGGTGGTATTACTTTTCTACAAGTGGTGTATAAAAAGATGGGAGTAGGTGATTGAACAAATGGATAATATGAAATTGAAAGATTTCGGAATTAAAAATTACAAGAAGGTTAAAAAAGCTCAAACACTGTTAGTCAGCTTTTTGCGGTTTGTTATTCTTACTTCAATAGGGTATGTTGTTTTGTACCCGCTTATGTATATGAATACAACGGCGTTTCGTACCGGAGCTTCATTTTACGATCCGACAATCACTTGGCTTACAACTAAAGTGACATGGAGTAATTTTGAATATGCAATAAAGGGTTTGAATTATTTTCAATCGCTGAAGAACACCGTTCTTTATGAGATATTACCGTCTTTGATTCAATTGTTCAGTTGTGCGGTTGCGGCTTACGGAATTTCGCGGTTTGAGTTTAAAGAGAAGAAACTGTTGATTGGTTTGCTCTTCGTGATAATTATTCTTCCGTCGCAAGCTACTATGCTACCGAGCTATGTAAATTATTCGCATTTGGATATCTTCGGCATTTTCGGAAAAATTGCCGAGGCAACCGGAAAGGATATTCGCCCTAATCTTTTAAATACACCGTGGGTATTTTATTTACCTGCACTTTTCGGTGTAGGACTTCGTTCCGGCATTTTGATTTTTATTTATATGCAGTTTTTTAAAGGGTTTCCGAAGGAATTGGAAGAAGCCGCATGGATAGACGGAAGTGGCCCTATTCGCACATTTTTAAGTATTGTACTTCCGTCATCGAGTGTTGTAATTTTTACAAATTTGATTTTCTCGATAATATGGCATTGGAACGATTTTTATAATGCCGCTATGTTTTTGAAAGAGCGTGATAATTTCACTTTAGCGGTGTCTTTAGCGGAAATACAAAATATGTTGGAAAAATATAAAATACTATGGAATGCCAATAGCCCATCTACCGCCGCTATCATTATGGCAGCGTGTGTTTTATATATTTTGCCTGTGTTGATTATGTATTTGTTTTTGCAAAGAAAGTTTGTAAAGAGCATCGACCGTGTCGGAATTACGGGATAAGGAAACAAGAGGTGTATTTGATGTATAATTTAGCCATTATTTGCGGAAAAGTCAAAAACGGCATTCAAAAAAAAGCAATTGAAATTCTTAGCGGATTTTTACTTGACTATACTTTTGAGTATCCTGTTTGTGAAAAATATTGCAACGCAAGAGATTATAGTAAATACAGATGTATTTACATAGGCACAAAGCAAAATAACGGTTACATAAAGGAAAATTCATGTGCAGAGCTTTCAAAAGAGGAAGAATATTTAATTCAGGTTCAAAACGGCACGGTTATTATTGAGGGATACGATGATAAAGGAGTTTTATACGGTTGTATTGATTTCTATAATAAGTATCTTTTAAAACTTGAATATACACCTAATCCGAGTTGCAAGCAGGAGAATCCTTTTGATAAACCTTTGGTTGACTTTAAGCTTCAATCTGCTCCGAAGATAAAAGACAGAGGAATCTGGACTTGGGGACATGTTATCTATGATTACAAGGGATTTATTGATAATATGGTAAAATTAAAAATGAACACACTGATTATTTGGAATGACCATGTGCCGTTTCATGCAAGTGATGTTATTGATTATGCTCATTCATGCGGCATAAAGATTTTATTTGGATTTCCGTGGTGTTGGGATACAGATTGCGGAAAATTCAATCTTTCAAGTATAAACGACAAAGGACCCGAAATTTTAGAAATCTTTGAGAAAGAATATGCCGGTCTTTCAATAGACGGTATTTATTTTCAATCGTTCACGGAATTGCAGACCGAGAGAATTGACGGAATACTGATTGCCGAAGCGGTGACGGATTTTGTAAATCGAACAGCGGAGCTTTTCTTTGAAAAATATCCGAAGCTTGAACTTCAATTCGGTTTGCACGCAACATCTGTAAAAGAAAAATTGGAGTACATAAAAAAGGTTAATCCGAAAATTACAATTGTTTGGGAAGATTGCGGAGCTTTTCCGCTTGCCTATTCACCTCACGATGTTGAAAAACACAATGATATGATTGAGTTTGTTAAGAAAGCAGCTTACCTTAGAGGATGCGATGAAAAGTTTGCTGTTGTAAGCAAAGGCTTTTCTTTCTTAGATTGGGGAAAATTCGAGCATTTAGATGGCTCGGTGAACTTTGGAGTATGTTCTAAGTCAATGAGGCAAAACCGTGTTATATACAAACGCAAAATATGGAAGTACCTTCAGGCTTATTGGCTTCAAAATGCCGATAAGGCATACGAAACGGTAAATGTGTTGTACGAATCAAAAAAAGGAAATCTCAGTATAACTCCGCTTGTGGAGGACGGAATGTTTGAAGAAAACATTATGTATCCTGTGGCATTATATTCCGAAATGCTTTGGGATTGCAAAACAGAACTCGGAAGTATGATCACAGATGTTGCTTTGAGAGATTATGTCGATTTTGCCTGAATGTAAGTTTGCTGTGAATTATTAAGTATGTTATTAAGGTGACTATATGGGAAATATTAAATGTAAAATAGTGAGTTCGCTTGAGAAGTGTTTTTTGGACGATGATATAAATAAATTTAAAGAGCTAAAGCATATTTCGTTTTTGCAAAATGAGAAAATAGCCTTCCAGTTTATTTATGAAGAATTTGAATTGGGAAAGGAACCGACACTTGCAACATTTTCCGTTAAAGGGGATTTGAAAGAGCATATTACAATTAAACAGGTTGTAAGCGTTCCTTCGTTTATGCCGGCCAGTCCAAAAAACAGTGATGACAACTATCTGCGTAAAAGTCCGGGTGTTTATCCTGATTTGCTTTTGCCGTTACATTACGATGACCGAATCCGTATTGTTCCGGGTAGCGTTTTGTCAATATGGATAGAGATTGATTCTAAAGAAGCAATTAAAGCCGGTATTCATTTATTAAACTTTAGTATCAAAGATGAAAACGGCGATATTTTGGCAGAGTCCGGATTAGAGCTTGAATGTATCGGCGCAAATCTTCCGTCGGGCGGATATCAAAGAACGGAATGGTTTCACTCCGACTGCTTGGCAGAGTATTATCAGGTTCCGATGTTCAGTGATGAACATTGGGAAATCATTGAAAACTTTATTAAGACGGCTGTTGAGCATGAAATCAATACAATTATGATGCCGGTGTTTACTCCTCCGATAGATACATATATAGGCGGCGAACGCATGACCTGTCAATTAGTAGATATATCACTTAACAACGGAGAATATGCTTTTGATTATAAGAATATGGACCGTTGGATTGAAATGTGTAAATTATGCGGTGTAAGTTATTTCGAACTACCACCGCTATTTACTCAATGGGGAGCAAAAGCAGCACCTAAGATTGTCGCAACCGTGGACGGAGAATTAAAACAAATCTTCGGTTGGGATACCGATGCCTTAAGTCGTGAATATGAGAATTTTTTAAAGCAATTTATTCCGTCTTTATTAAAGCAGTTAAAGATAAATAATATTGAGAACCGTTGCATTTTTCACATTTCAGATGAACCGGACGAAAATGGTTTTGAACATTATAAAAGAGCGGGAGCAATCGCAAAAAAATACTTAAACGACGCATTTATTATTGATGCCGTTTGGAATGTGGAGTTTTACAAACGCGGAATGCTTTCAACACCGGCAGTTTCTATAGCGGAGGTTGAAACATTTTTAAATGCGGGAGCAAAAGACTTTTGGGTGTATTATTGCGGAGGTCATACTAACGACGTGACTAACCGCTTTGTGTCAATGCCCTCGGCCAGAACAAGAATTCTCGGCGTTCAAATGTATATATACGATATCACAGGTTTTTTACATTGGGGGTATAATTTCTACCATAATCGTTTTTCCTACGACGCAATAAATCCGTATATTGACACAGCAGGTGAGTATTTTGCACCGTCAGGCGATATGTTTTTAGTGTATCCCGGCGAAGATAAAAAGCCACTGCCGTCAATCCGCTTGAAGGTGTTGCGTGATGCGTTCCAGGATTTTAAGGCTTTGAAACTGTGTGAAAAATTATGCGGCAGAGAATACGTAATCGGACTCATTCAACAGGATTTGGATTATTCTTTAAGCTTTACTGAATATCCGAAATCATCGGACTATCTTATTGAATTGAGAGAAAAGGTTAATAAAGCAATACAAACTGCGTTGAAGAAGGGTTAAAATGAACGAACTGATACCTGATAAATACAATGGAAATATTTATGTTGAAGGCAATTGGGATTGGAGTTATTCACTTTGCAGTCCTATGGAGCATTATCCCGATACACTGTGGATAGAGGGTAAAAATCCCGGTTATATTCGTTACAGTCCGGAAATAAAAGCAGTTGGAATGGTACGTATTTCTGCATATATAATCGGTTTTTCCGATAAGCAAGACAAATGTGTTGAATACGAAATTCATCATAACAGCGAGATTGAAAAGGTGTATGTTGATGCAACGAAATACGGTCGGAATCAAAGCGATTGGTTTGTTTTGGGAACATTCTGTTTTAACGGCGATGTGAACAGTGAGTTTGTTCAATTAAACCGAGTAAATTTCGATGGTATTACCCGTGCGTCAACTCTACGTTTTGAGATTATCAATTCAAAGCTTGAAAATGAAGTATGGCAATTCATATATATAGGACCTGATAGAAATAATATGGCACCCATAGGTCTTAAAAAGCTGGATTCATTTAAAGATTTAGATGATTGTCGGTACAGAACCGATATAGAACAACTCGCTTTGTTAAACATTATCAATAAGAATTCGGATTGTTTTGAGCCGGATGTATTAGTTGATGAGTGCGAGTTTGTAAATTGGCTTAAAAATTGTCAGCCGATAATACATGTTACTGTCAGCGATGAATTACTCACGATGAAAAAGGCAATATGCATATTGTATAGCGCATTGATGGCAAGCGGTAAGAATTTGGAATGGCTCGGCGAAACAAAAACTCTAACACCGAGACAGTTGTTGGAAAAAGCCGATATCATTCCAAAAAATTTGGATAAAGACGATGTTTTTTTGTCTAAAGCAGATGCGGCTTACTTTATAAAGAGGTATTATCATATTGTAATTGCCACCGGTGTTTCAAATAATCGATGGAAATTACAGTTTTCAGACGATTTTTCGGGAGAAAAATTAAACAAAAAAATTTGGGAATGCCAAAATGATGCTCCTGCTCACATTTTAAGTTCAAGATGGGAAACAAATGTCAAGGTAGAGGACGGAAAAATGTTTCTTTTGACAAAGAAAGAAAAGCTTCCGAACTGTCCGAATCTTGATTGGACAACCGCAAGTGTCAGCGTGAGACCGGATGTATTCAGCCAAAGATACGGATATTGGGAAGCATCTATAAAAATAAATGCCGCAAAGGGCTTGAATAATGCTTTTTGGATGGCTCTTCCCGGAGGAAATTTTGAGATTGATGTTGTGGAAGCTCACTATGAAAACGAAGTGAATACGAATCTTCACTTAATTGATAAGGATGCTGATTTGAGAACGCAGTACACCGAAAAGTATAAATCCGATTTTGTGTTAAGCGACGATTTTCATGTGTATGCTCTTGAATGGAATAAAGACGAACTGATTTACTATTTCGATTCCGTTGAAATATCACGGAAAAAGAACATTGGCGCCCATCTTCCCGTATATCCGATTTTTTCAACCGCAGTTTTGAACTGGGCAGGTAAAATCGGTGATGAGGCCGACGGTAAATCAATGGAGGTTGAATGGGTGCGTGTCTATTCCGAAAAGAGCGACGGTAAAAGCAAACAACAATAATTTATAATGCGATAATATAAAAGTGTAATGGGTGAAGTAAATGAAAGAGTTATATCAAAAATTCAAAAGCGAACTGCTCGAATCCTGTGTGCCTTTTTGGCTAAATAATGCCGTAGACGAGGAATACGGCGGAGTTATTAACTGCCTTGACCGCAAGGGCGAAGTTTATTCCGACGATAAAAGTGTTTGGATGCAAGGCAGAGCCGGTTGGATGTTTTCTTACATATACAACAATATTGAAAAGAAGCAGGAGTATTTGACTTTTGCAAAAAGTTGCATTGAGTTTGCCGCAAAACACTGCATCGACTCCGACGGCAGAATGTTTTTTACCGTTACCCGTGACGGTAAGCCGCTTAGAAAACGCAGGTATTGGTTCAGCGAAACATTCTATATTATGGCAAATGCGGAATACTATATGGCGACTAAAGAAAAGTCGTATCTTGATACAGCAAAAAAATATTTCAGATTTGTTTACGGTATGTATAAAGACCCATCGACAGACCCTTTCAAAATAACACCAAAAGGTTGTGCCGAAACACGCAATACCAAAACACTTGCCAACCCTATGATTTTGCTTAATGTTGCATCGATAATGCGTGATGCAGACGATAATGATTTTGATTATTATAATGATATAATTACCGATTTGGTTTCGGATATTAAATGCTTTTATAAACCGGAATTTAAGGCAGTGTTTGAAAATATTTCGGCAGAAGATAACTCGGTTATCCTGAATTCCGCACCTTGCCGTGTGATAAATCCCGGTCACGATATTGAATGTTCTTGGTTTTTGCTTGAAGAAGCTATCAAGCGAGATGACAGTGAGCTTGTCTCTTTTGCAAAAACGGTACTCGATAATGCTTTTGAACTTGGATGGGATAAGGAATACGGCGGAATAACATATTTTAAAGATGTTCTGGGAAAGCCGGTTGAAGCGTATGAGCACGATATGAAGCTTTGGTGGCCGCATAATGAAACAATTATTGCATCACTTATGTTTTATAAGTATACAGGTGATGGGAAATACAAGGGAATACTCGATATGGTGTGCGATTATGCTTTCGAACACTTCTCCGACCCGGAATTCGGTGAGTGGTTCGGATATCTTCGCCGTGACGGTAAACCAACCGAACCTCCATGCAAAGGTCATACATATAAGGGACCGTTCCATGTAATGCGTATGCTGTCAAAGTGTATGGTTATTTTATCAAAGTAATGATAGGAGATTATCCGATGAAACAGTTTATTACAAAAATCGAAAGTTGTCCTGCTGAAAATGTTTATTTTAGAGAAGAACAGATTGAAATGAATAGTTTTTCCGATGCTTCGGAGGGCGGAGTGGTCAATGTATTCGACGATGTTAAATACCAAGAGTTCTTAGGATTTGGAGGTGCTTTTACTGAATCTTCGGCGTATGTTTATTCGTTGTTGAGCGAAGAAGATAAGAAGAAGCTGTTGGAATTATACTTTGACCGCAAAAAAGGAATCGGATATAATTTCGGCAGAACCCATATCAATTCCTGTGATTTTTCACTCGATATCTACTGCTCGGTTGAGGATGGGGATAAGACACTTGAAACCTTTAATTTAGAAAGAGAAAAAAAGTACATAATTCCGTTTTTGAAGGATGCATTGGAATACTGCGACGAGGAAATCGTGCTTTTTGCTTCTCCGTGGAGTCCGCCTAAATATATGAAGGATAATTTGAGCGAAATTAAGGGCGGAAAGGTTTTAGACGAATATAAATCCGTTTGGGCACATTATTATGCCAAGTATATTAAAGCTATGGCTCAAGAGGGCATAAAAATCAGTGCAATTACAATTCAAAACGAGCCCAAAGCTAAGGCAATGTGGGAAAGTTGCATTTATACTCCTGAGGATGAGGCGGAATTTATTGATAAATATTTAATTTCCGCTTTGGACGAGGAAGGGCTCTCCAATATCAAAATTATGATTTGGGACCACAATAAAGAGCGTGTGTATGATAGAGCAAAGAAAATTTTGAGCAATGAAAGGGTTAATAAAAGAGTTTGGGCAGTAGCTCACCATTGGTATTCGGGTGACCATTTTGAAGGTCTCCGACTTGTTCACGAGCAACTCAATAAACCGCTTGTTTGTACAGAGTTTTGTGGTTCCATCAAAGAAAACGCGGCTACATTGGCAGAAAAATATGGGGTTGAAATATGCGATAATCTAAATAATTTTGTCATTGCTTCTTGTGATTGGAATTTGCTTTTAGACCAAAACGGCGGACCTTATCACAACAGAACCGAAAAAACAGACGAGACACTGTTTGAGGATAGACAGGTAGGATGTTATGCACCTATTCTTTATGATACTGAAAATAACAAATTAACGGTAACACCGATATATTATTATATTGGTCATTTTTCAAAATATATTCGGCGCGGTGCAATAAGGGTTGCAACAACTAAACATAGCAGAGAATTGTTTACATGTGCTTTTGTTAATCCAGACGGTCAAAAAGTTTGCGTTATTGTGAATACATCCAACGAGCAAAAATATGCAATATTAAGATATAATGACGGTTGTACCGGAAACATAATGAAACCTCATTCAATAATTACATTGTTATTTTGAAAATTATAAAATAAAGGATTATAAGGTTTTGGTGATTAAAATGAAAAGAGTATTATTTTTCGGTGATTCAATTACAGATGCTGTAAGGAGTCGAACAGAAGATCATGTTACGGGATACGGCTATCCTACATTGGTAAAATCCAACTTGAGCTATTTGTATCCGAATTGCTATGAGTTTTTTAATAGAGGAAACAGCGGCGACAGAATTGTGGATTTATATGCGAGAATCAAAAAAGATTGTATCAATTTGAAGCCGGATTATATCAGTATACTAATCGGAGTAAATGACGAATGGCACGAATTCTGGCAGAGTAACGGGGTTGATTCGAAAAAATATGAAATGGTTTATGATTTAATGATAGGTGAAATCTTAAAAGCACTTCCCGATACTAAAATTATGATACTTGAACCTTTTATTTTAGAGGGCGAGGGAACTTGTGATACACCTGAAATACCAAATAAATATGAATTGTTTAAAAAGGGCGTTACGGAAAAGTCCAAAGCAGCAAAGACGATTGCGAAAAAATACAATCTACCATTTGTTGAACTGCAAAGTCTATTTAATGAGTTAGCGGAAAAGAACGGTATAAATTGCTATGTGTTAGACGGCGTTCATCCCACTGCGGCGGGACATGAACTGATTAAAAACGAGTGGCTAAAAGCTTTTAATAATTGGATTAAGTAATCAGCCATGATATGATTTTCGGAAATGTTGGTCTGTTTATCTAAAAAATCCACCACATATTTTGTTCAAGAATAATTATTATATGTTATTAAACCTCTTACGACAAGAGGTTAATAATATAAGGTCAGCCAAAGACCTAAATTGTGATAGTATTATTCTTTATATTGTTCGGGCAAACAAATATCGAATAAGACATATCACCAATATTTGCTGTATGTATTTTGATGGTTTATTATGCATGATATATAACAACAAACTATTCAAAATCATACGGCAATATTTTTCAACTATTATAAATATAAATAGATATTGCATAGTTTATGGTGTTAATTCTATGAGTATGATACTTTATCATTTCGTTTGATATAATAAGGAGAAAAATTTTTTAATGAATCAGTTTAAAGAGGATAATTTTTATAAAGAAAAAAATATTGCATCAAAATTTCAAATTAAAGGCACGCCAATTACTATTGAACGCTATGGTTGCGGTCATATAAATACAACATATTTAGTTAAAACCGATAAGAATAAAAGATATATTCTTCAAAGGATTTCAGATGCGTTTGATGTTAAAATTCTTATGGATAACATTTCTGCCGTTTTGAAGTTTACAAGCGAAAATATCAATGACGAACGAGGCTCAATGAAGCTTGTCAAAACTCTTGACGGTAAAAATTTTTATTCAGACAGCACAGGAAATTATAGAGTTTATGAGTTTGTTGAGGGTAGTGTTTGCTTACAAACTGCCGAGAATAAAAGTGATTTTTATGAGTGTGCAGTAGCATTCGGAAAGTTTCAAAAGATGCTTGAAGATTTTCCTGCCGAAACTTTAGGTGAGCCACTTAAAAACTTCCATAATACTATTGATAGATATAGACTTTTCAAAGAAGCAATAACAAATGATGTTATGGGAAGGGCAAAGCTTGTAAAAGAAGAAATTGATTTTGCATTGAGTCACGAAAAAGACGGAAGTATATTGCAAAAAATGCGAGAATTAGGAGAACTTCCAATAAGAGTTACTCATAACGACACAAAGCTTAATAATGTACTTTTGGATGAAAAAACCCATAAAGCGCTTTGTGTTATTGATCTTGATACAGTTATGCCCGGACTTGCTGCTTACGATTTTGGTGATTCTATTCGTTTTGGTGCAGCAACTGCGGCTGAGGACGAAAAAGACTTATCAAAGATGACCATAAATCTTGATTTGTATCATACTTTTGCAAAAGGATTTTTAGATTCATGTGATTTGACCGAAAAAGAAATAGAAACTTTGCCTCTTGGCGCAAAGACGATGGCCCTTGAATGCGGTGTTCGTTTTTTAACTGATTACTTAAACGGCGATACATATTTTGCAACTCACTATGAAGGTCAAAATCTTGATAGATGTCGTACGCAGTTCAAGCTTGTATCCGAAATGGAAAAACATTTTGATGAAATGAGATTATTGTAATATAGCTTATAAACTATATATAGCGTAAAAATCAATTGAATTATTATTTGTCCGAAAAATCGGAGGTCTTTTATGTATAAGTTGGGTATTGACTTGGGCGGAACAAACATTGCGATAGGTATTGTCAATGAAAACTATAAAGTTATTTCAAAAATCAGTATTCCTACGCTATTGCCTGATACACCTATAAATATCGTTGGGAGAATAGCAGATGCTTGTAATAAATGCTTGGAAAAGGCAAATTTATTAATAGGAGATATTTCCGCTGTCGGTGTAGGAACTCCTGGTGCAGTAGATAGCAACAACGGAATTATTTACTTCGCAAACAATCTCGATTTTCATAATTTGCCACTTGCTGATATGTTATCAAAAGAATTAGGGTTAACTGTTTACTGCGAAAATGATGCAAATGCCGCAGCTTATGGGGAGTATCTTGTGTCCGATAATAAGGAAGCAGATACACTGGTTGCTATTACTATCGGAACCGGTATCGGCGGCGGAGTAATAATAGACGGTAAGCTTTATTCCGGCAATAAGTTTTCAGGCGGCGAGCTTGGTCATATGGTAATAAACTTTGATGGAATCCCTTGCAGTTGCGGTAGAAGAGGTTGTTTTGAAGCATATGCATCGGCATCAGCTCTTGTAAGACAAACTAAAGAAGCTATGCAAAATAACCCTCAAAGCAAATTATGGCAAGTTTGCAACGGAAATATTGACAATGTTACCGGCAAAACTGCATTTGATGGGTTAAGACTCGGTGACGAAACCGCAAAATCGGTTGTTGAACAGTATACGGATTATGTTTCAATCGGACTGGTTGATATTATTAATACCTTCGGTCCGGCAACGATTTGTATTTCCGGTGGTGTTTCTAACGAGGGTGAATACCTTATGGAACCACTTAGACGCCACATTGAAGCTAATAGACCGATAAACTGTCAAACTACTGTTTGTATAGCGACACTTAATAACGATGCCGGTATTATAGGAGCTGCAAATCTCGATTTGCTAAAATAACACGGCTAAAAGCGTATTTTAAATTAAAAATTTGCAATTGATAGGAATTTAATGTCATTATGATTTTTTGTTAGAAATAATATTTGACTTATCAAGTTATTCTAGGAGTTTATTATGATAGAAACAAAAGACAACATTATTTATCTACACACAAAAAACACATCTTATGTAATAGGAATATTTCAAAATGATGTTTTGCTTCACTTGTACTGGGGTAAGAGAATATCTAACTGTATAAGCAAATTCCCGAATGTGCTTTTTGAAAGTTGCTCAAGCGGTGGAGGTAGATTTGATGCGGGAATGTTGTATTTTATACCTCAAACTTGAAGAAGCGATGACACCGATGCAATAGAGCGACTGTATGTTCAATACGGTACAAGTATGTTTTATCCCTATTCTACAATGGGTGCTCATGTATCCGGATGTCCTAACCATCAAATAGGAAGAACAACACCGTAACCCAATTTGTTTCAAAGGATATAACAAAAGCGGTTGTATGCATTAACAGTATAAAAGCTACCGCTAATATGTGTGATACATATTTTAAGCTTCAAGGTCTTGATAATAGCGCAACTTATACGGAAGGCAATAGGGAATATAAAGGCGACTTTCTTATGAATATCGGACTGCACTTTGTTAACGACAAAGAATTTTTAGTTTTTTAATTGTTTATTAAACTCTGTGTGATACAGGGTTAATAATATAAGGTCCGCCAAAGATCTTAGTGATGTTTTTATTTAAACTTTGTTCGGGCAAACAAAAAAAGAATATTACCGTCACAAAATTCAAGCCACCCTGAGAACACTTAGTTCTTTCGGTGGCAATATTTTTAGGCTCTTTGTCAATAGTTGGTGGGTAAGAAGTTAAAACAGAATGTTTTGAGTAATGAGCAGTCGCCGTCAGGCGACTGCTTGTTTATTAAGTTGTTGATGAGAAAAAAATATGCAAAATACGGTTTCTAAAACGGTTGAAGTTTTTGTAACCATATGCGTTTCTTTTAATGATTTTAAAATCATTCAATACTTAAGCCGTTCGGCGGAAACTATGTGAAACCATTCGCTGCGTGAGGTTCTATGAGTGCACCAATCGCTGAATCGGTTGAAACTGAAAATAACCGTGTGGGCATAATATCTTCTGTCAATGATATCAAGTGCTGTGTAGATGTCCTCAACTTCCCGTTTTCCGTATCTTGTATCAAGCGAATGTGGAAGAATAAAATTATAGGAAATCTCTTTTGTATCAATAGAATAATCAATAATAACAGTTTTGCCATTCCGTAGTTTTACCGGGATGGCTTTTCTTATTTTTTTGGAATAAGCAAATCTGTAATCCATATTATACCGTTTGTTTGCATTTTCCATAAAACGCAAGCAGGCTTCGTGAAAGTCGGGAAGAGTAATATCCTCATCGATACTTTTCTTTACAAACTGAATAAGTGAATCTTTGTCTGAAACTTGCAACAATGTTTTTCCGTAAACATATTTACACCATGCAATATAATATGTGTTTTTAATGTGATAAGTAGATTGTGTGTTGTGTTCGTTTTTCTCCGATACTACAAAACCGTTATTTATCAGTGCTTCTAAATATTTCAAACACTTATTATTCGGAAAATCTATATCTTTGGCAATCTCACTTAATCTATGATGTCCGCCGGCAATGCTGTTTAGAATCGGATAATAACTTTCAGGAGTACGAAAACAACGACTAAGCAATGTCGGAAGATAGGTTGAAAAAGCAGAATCGGGTTCGAAAATATTTTGCAAATTTTCTTCATAAGTAATATTTTGGTCTAATTCTTTTGCAACACCCATCATACCGCCGGTCAGCGCATGAAGACGAATAGCATCATATCTATCATAATTCGGAAATAG